>NZ_JBEXWB010000133.1:0-15778 GCF_040629645.1 Streptomyces sp. NPDC005899
CGGTGGAGCCGCCGGCCCGAGGCCCCTGCTTCGGGGCCCGCCGTCCCGGCCCACGGTCGCGCACCACCGCCGGCGTGGCGCCCGCCCGCGTCGGGCGCTCCGCCGGCGTGGAGGTCTCTCAGATGCCCGCGGCCGCCGCCAGGTCCCGCTTGATGCCGGACAGCAGCTCCGCCGCCCGCCGCCTCGCTCCGGGAAGGGCGTCGGGGCCACTGACCGGGACCACGACCTCCAGGTAGCACTTGAGCTTCGGCTCGGTGCCGCTGGGACGGACGATCACCCGGGCGCCCGTGAGGCGGTAGCGCAGGCCGTCGGTCGGCGGCAGCAGGTCCGTGCCCTGCGAGAGGTCCTCCGCCGAGGTGACGGGGAGGCCCGCCAGAGCGGTGGGCGGAGCCTCCCGGAGGCGGCGCATGGCGTCCGCGATGACGGTCAGGTCCTCGACCCGCACCGACAGCTGGTCCGTGGCGTGCAGCCCGTGCGCCAGCGCGAGATCGTCCAGCAGGTCCAGCAGCGTGCGGCCCTCCTCCTTGAGCACGGAGGCCAGCTCGGTCACCAGCAGCGCCGCCGTGATGCCGTCCTTGTCGCGTACGCCCTCGGGGTCCACGCAGTAGCCCAGCGCCTCCTCGTAGCCGTACCGCAGGCCGTCGACGCGGGCGATCCACTTGAAGCCCGTCAGGGTCTCCTCGTAGCCGAGGCCCGCCTTCTCCGCGATCCGGCCCAGCAGGGAGGAGGAGACGATCGACTCCGCGAGGACGCCGGTGACGCCGCGGTTCACCAGGTGGGCGGCGAGCAGCGCGCCGACCTCGTCGCCGCGCAGCATCCGCCAGCCGCCTTCGGCCGACGCGTCCGGGACGGCCACCGCGCAGCGGTCGGCGTCCGGGTCGTTGGCGATGACCAGGTCGGGCCGCACCCGGCGCGCGGTCGCGAAGGCGAGATCCATGGCGCCGGGCTCCTCCGGATTGGGGAAGGCGACGGTGGGGAAGGCCGGGTCGGGCTCGGCCTGCTCGGCCACGAGCACGGGCTCGGGGAACCCGGCCCGGGCGAAGGCCGCGGTGAGCACGGAGGTACCGACGCCGTGCATCGCGGTGTGGACGGTCCGGGCGGTGCGCGGCGAGCCCGGGGTGAGGACGGCGTCCGTACGGGCGAGGTAGGCGGCCGTCACCTCCTCGCCGAGCGTCTCCCAGCCGGACTCCGGACGCGGTACGCCGTCGAGCGGGCCCACGGCCGCGATGGCGGCGGCGATCCCGGTGTCGGCCGGGGGCACGATCTGCGAGCCGTCGCCGAGGTAGACCTTGTAGCCGTTGTCGCGGGGCGGGTTGTGGCTCGCCGTGACCTCCACCCCCGCGACGGCCCCGAGGTGCCGTATGGCGAAGGCCAGGACGGGGGTGGGCAGCGGACGGGGCAGGACGGCCGCGCGCAGGCCGGCCCCGGTCATCACGGCCGCGGTGTCCCGGGCGAAGTCGGCGGACTTGTAGCGGGCGTCGTAGCCGATGACGACCAGCCCGCCCGCCTGTCCCCGGTCCTTCAGGTAGGCCGCGAGGCCGGCGGCGGCGCGGATGACGACGGACCGGTTCATGCGCATCGGACCCGTGCCGATCTCGCCGCGCAGGCCGGCCGTGCCGAACTGGAGCGTGCCCGCGAAGCGCTCGGCCAGCGCGTCGAGGTCGCCGGTCCCGATGAGGCCGGCGAGCTCCTCACGGGTCTCCGGGTCCGGGTCCTCGGCGAGCCAGGTCCTGGCCCGGGCGATGAGGTCCTGCTGCACGGTGTCCGCCTTTCTGCGGTGACGGTGGTGTGGGGGACGGGGACGGTGGAGGGGCGAGGGGCGCGATGCGGGTGGCGGGCAGCCCGGGTGCGGGTCGCGCCCGCGGCGGGCTGTTCCCCGGGCGCGCCGCGCTTCTACGGAACAGGGTCTGCCCGGCTCCGGTCGTCCGGCTCCGGGAGTCGGGTCCGGACGACCGGGGCCGGGGATCAGCCCGGACGAGGGTGCCTCGTGGCCGCCCCCCGGCCCACGTGGCACGCCCGGCACGCCGGCGGGCGGCTCAGATGCGGTCCAGCACCCGTGCCAGCAGCGCGCCCATCCGGGTGGCCGAGTCGCGGCCGGCCTGGAGGACCTCCTCGTGGTTCAGGGGCTCGCCGCTCAACCCGGCGGCCAGGTTGGTGACCAGGGAGATGCCCAGCACCTCCGCACCCGCCTCACGGGCGGCGATGGCCTCCAGGACCGTGGACATGCCGACGAGGTCGCCGCCCATGACGCGGACCATGTTGATCTCGGCCGGCGTCTCGTAGTGCGGGCCGGGGAACTGCACGTACACGCCCTCTTCGAGCGTCGCGTCGATCTCCTTGCACAGGGCGCGCAGCCGGGGCGAGTACAGGTCCGTCAGGTCCACGAAGTTGGCGCCGACGATCGGGGACGCCGCCGTGAGGTTGAGGTGGTCGCTGATGAGGACCGGCTGCCCCGGGCGCATGCCCTCGCGCAGCCCGCCGCAGCCGTTCGTCAGGACCACGGTCCCGCAGCCCGCGGCGACGGCGGTACGGACCCCGTGCGCGACGGCGGCGACCCCGCGGCCCTCGTAGTAGTGCGTGCGCCCGAGGAAGACGAGGGCGCGCTTCTCACCGATCCGGTACGAGCGGACGGTGCCGCCGTGGCCCTCCACGGCGGGGGCGGGGAATCCGGGCAGCGCGGTCACGGGGAACTCGGCCTCCGGTGCGCCGAGCGCGTCGCCGGCGGGGGCCCACCCGGAGCCCATCACCAGAGCGACGTCGTGGGTCTCGGCGCCGGTCAGCTCCCGCAGGCGGTCGGCGGCGACGGCTGCGGCGGCGTAGGGGTCGCCCTGGATGTGGTCCGGAATAACAGATGCGTTCACGCGGATGAGGGTAACCGCTGATTCCCTACGCGCGTAGATGTGCCCGCGCAGAGTCTGGCCGGTCGTATTCGTACGTTCGTACAGAAGGACGCCGGGGGAGCCTCAGCAGGGGTGCTTGCGAAGACCCATCACGTAGTCGTGCGGCGCGCCCGCGGACTCGGCGGCGTCCGCCACCTCGCCCAGGTAGCGGGCCGAGGGAAGTCCGCCCTCGTAGCCGTTCAGCACGTACATCCAGGCCGGCTCCTCGCCGTCCAGGGTGTGCACGCGGATCCGCATCCGGCGGTAGATGTCGAGGCCGACACCCTCCCAGCGGTCCATGGAGTCCTCGTCCATCGGGGCGAGGTCGTACAGCGCCACGAAGACCTGTGAACGGGGCGCCTCGACCACCGTGGCCAGCGCGCCCTCCCAGCCCATCTGCTCCCCGCCGAAGGTCAGCCGCCAGCCGTTGAGCCAGCCCGTGCCGCGCAGGGGGGAGTGCGGAGCGCGGCGCGTCATCAGCCGCGCGTCGAGGTTGCCGGCGTACGCGGCGTAGAGCGACATGGGACCGAGGGTACGGGAGGCGGTGCCGGGTGTGCGGGTTCCGGTGCGGAACCCGCCCCGTCGGGGACGCGCACGGAGGGCGGGAGGCCCCGGCCCGGCCAGGGGCGTTCCCGTATGGAGGGCCCCGGGGCGAATCAGGTTGGCGCGTGCGGGACAATGAATGACGTACTGCATACCCCGGGGCGATCCCCCGGACCCCCGGCCGGGGCGGCGGACGGCCGTGGGATGACACCACGCGAGGCGGACATTTCGTGACCCGGATCGTGATCATCGGCGGCGGCCCCGGCGGCTACGAGGCGGCCCTGGTGGGCGCCCAGCTCGGCGCGGAGGTGACCGTCGTCGACTGCGACGGCCTCGGCGGCGCGTCGGTGCTCACCGACTGCGTGCCCTCCAAGACCCTGATCGCGACGGCCGAGGTGATGACCACCTTCGACTCCTCGTACGAGGAACTCGGCATCATCGTCGCCGACGACACCCCGCACATCGAGCAGGCGGCACGCGTGGTCGGCGTCGACCTCGGCAAGGTCAACCGGCGGGTCAAGCGCCTGGCGCTGGCCCAGTCGCACGACATCACCGCCTCCGTGACCCGCGCCGGGGCCAGGGTCATGCGCGGCCGCGGCCGGCTGGAGGGCCTCCAGGCCGCCGACGGGTCCCGCCAGGTCGTCGTGAGGGCGGCCGACGGCACGGAGGAGCGGCTCACCGCCGACGCGGTGCTGATCGCGACCGGCGCCCACCCCCGCGAGATCCCGGACGCGCAGCCCGACGGCGAGCGCATCCTGAACTGGACGCAGGTCTACGACCTGGACGAGCTCCCCGAGGAGCTCATCGTCGTCGGCTCCGGTGTGACGGGCGCCGAGTTCGCCGGTGCCTACCAGGCGCTCGGCTCCCGCGTGACCCTCGTCTCGTCCCGCGACCGGGTGCTGCCGGGTGAGGACCCTGACGCCGCCGCCGTCCTGGAGGACGTCTTCCGGCGCCGCGGCATGAACGTCATGGCCCGCTCCCGCGCCCAGTCCGCCAAGCGCGTCGGCGACCGCGTCGAGGTCACGCTGGCCGACGGCCGGGTCATCTCGGGCACGCACTGCCTGATGGCCGTCGGGGCGATCCCGAACACGGCCGGCATGGGCCTGGAGGAGGCCGGGGTCCTGCTCAAGGACTCCGGGCACGTCCGCACCGACCGCGTCTCCCGCACCAGCGCGCCCGGCGTGTACGCCGCCGGTGACGTCACCGGCGTCTTCGCGCTGGCCTCGGTCGCGGCGATGCAGGGGCGGATCGCGATGTACCACTTCCTCGGTGACGCGGTGGCCCCGCTGGACCTGAAGACGGTCTCCTCGAACGTCTTCACGGACCCCGAGATCGCCACGGTCGGGTACAGCCAGGCCGATGTGGACGCCGGCAGGATCGACGCCCGCGTCGTCAAGCTGCCGCTGCTGCGCAACCCGCGCGCCAAGATGCAGGGCATCCGGGACGGCTTCGTCAAGATCTTCGCCCGCCCCGGCACGGGCATCGTGGTCGGCGGCTGCGTCGTCGCGCCGCGGGCCAGTGAACTCATCCACCCGATCTCGATAGCGGTCGACAACAACCTGACCGTGGAGCAGATCGCGAACGCCTTCACCGTGTACCCGTCGCTGTCCGGCTCGATCGCCGAAGTGGCACGGCAGCTGCACAGCCGCAAGCGGGCCGGCGACGCGTAGGGGCGACGGGTGCCGGCACCCCCGCACACCGCCTGAACGGCAGCGGGGCCTCCTATACCACCGGGAGGCCCCGCGCATGCGCAACTTCTCCTATTCGGCGCAAACTGCTGAAAAGCAACCCGCGGCCAGGTTACTGTCAGTTCCGTGTTCGCTGCAGAACGTCGTCAGTTGATCCTCGAAATGGTGCGCGCCAACGGGGCGGTTTCGCTCCGTGAGCTCGCCCGCGTCGTCCAGACCTCCGAAGTGACCGTACGGCGGGACGTGCGGGCGCTGGAGGCAGAAGGACTCCTCGACCGCCGGCACGGCGGTGCGGTCTTGCCGGGCGGCTTCACGCGCGAGTCCGGCTTTCCGCAGAAATCCCATCTCGCCACGGCGGAGAAGACGGCCATCGCCGACCTCGCCGCCGGGCTGGTCGGTGAGGGCGAGGCCATCGTGGTCGGCGCCGGCACGACCACGCAGGAGCTGGCCCGCCGGCTCGCGCGCGTCCCCGGGCTCACCGTCGTCACCAACTCCCTTCTGGTGGCCCAGGCGCTGGCCCACGCCAACCGGGTGGAAGTCGTGATGACCGGAGGGACCCTGCGCGGGAGCAACTACGCCCTCGTGGGCAGCGCGGCCGAGCAGTCCCTGCACGGGCTGCGCGTCTCCCGGGCGTTCCTCTCCGGAAGCGGGCTGACCGCGGAGCGCGGCCTGTCCACGTCCAACATGCTCTCGGCGAGCGTGGACCGCGCCCTGGTGCAGGCCGCGGCGGAGGTGGTGGTCCTGGCGGACCACACCAAGCTCGGCTCCGACACCATGTTCCAGACGGTGCCGACGGAGCTGATCACCCGCCTGGTGACGGACGGACCGCCCGCCCACGACGAGCGCGCGGCCACCGAACTCCAGGCACTGGCGGACCAGGGCGTGGAGATCACGGTGACGGGTCCCGGCGCCGACGCCCCCGCCGGGGAAGCCCTGCCCCAGGGTCGGCAACCCCGCCGGGACATGCCACTGCCGGGCCAGCGCCGCACGCCCCAGGGCGGTCCCGGGGCGCTCGGCCCGCAGCTCCGGAGTGCGGCCGCACTGCCCGACGGCCCGGTGGAGCGGGGACGGGTCGCGGACCTGCGGCGGCGCTAGCGGGTACCGGCCGGGCCCCCGCGGCTCCCGCACCTCAGCCGCCGGACGACGGCTTCAACCCCTGGAGCGTCAGTCGCAGGAGGCGGTCCGCCAGAGCCGGATCGCCGGGAGACTGCTCCGCGGCCAGGGCGATCGCGTTCGTCAGTTGCAACAGGTCGTCGATCGACACGTCCGCCCGGACGGCCCCGCTCGACCGTGCCCGCTCCAGCAGCAGGGACCCGGCCTGCCGCAGGGGGACATGACACTGCATCAGGGCCGACGACGTGTCACCCGAAGCGCACATGAGCGCCCGGGCCAGGCCGCGGTACTCACCCGCGTGGGTGACGATCGCGCGCAGCCACTCCATGAGCGCCGCGCACGGCTGATCCGCTTCCGCCAGATCGCGGGAGCGGGCGAGAAGCGAGGTCAGCGCTTCCTGGAACACCGCGTTCATCAACGCGTGCCGGTTCGGGAAGTGCCGGTAGAGCGTGCCGATGCCCACCCCGGCGCGCCGGGCGACGTCCTCCAGCGAGGCGTCCGTGCCGTGTTCGGCGAAGCAGGCCCGGGCCTCGTCGACCAGCCGGTCGTAGTTGCGGCGCGCGTCGGCCCGCATCGGACGGACCGGTGTCCCTGCCGTGCTCATCACCATCGCGCTCGCCTCCTGGTCTCCGCACTGCACCCAGAATGCCACCGAGGGCCCGGACGGTGCCCGGGCCCTCGGCGAAACGGAGAGGGGGGTCAGTCCTTGATCTCGCAGATGGCGGCGCCTGACGAGACCGAGGTGCCGACCTCCGCGGACAGCCCCTTCACGGTGCCGGAGCGGTGGGCGTTCAGCGGCTGCTCCATCTTCATGGCCTCCAGGACGACGACGAGGTCGCCCTCCTTGACCTCCTGGCCCTCCTCGACGGCGACCTTGACGATGGTGCCCTGCATCGGCGAGGCGAGCGTGTCGCCCGAGGCGGCGGAGCCCGCCTTCTTCGCCGCACGGCGCTTGGGCTTCGCACCGGCCGCCAGCCCCGTACGCGCCAGGCTCATGCCCAGCGAGGACGGCAGGGAGACCTCAAGGCGCTTGCCGCCGACCTCGACGACGACGGTCTCGCGGCCGGACTCCTCGTCCGCCTCCGCGTCCGCCGGGGCCGCGAAGGGCTTGATGTCGTTGACGAACTCCGTCTCGATCCAGCGGGTGTGCACCCGGAACGGGTCGGAGGTGAACGCCGGGTCGACGACGACCGCGCGGTGGAACGGGATGGCCGTGGCCATGCCCTCGACCTCGAACTCGGCCAGGGCGCGCGCCGCGCGCTGGAGCGCCTGCTCACGCGTGGCACCGGTGACGATCAGCTTGGCCAGCAGGGAGTCCCAGGCCGGGCCGATGACCGAACCCGTCTCGACCCCCGCGTCCAGCCGGACGCCAGGGCCGGCCGGCGGGGCGAAGGAGGTGACGGTGCCGGGGGCGGGGAGGAAGCCGCGGCCCGGGTCCTCACCGTTGATGCGGAACTCGAAGGAGTGCCCGCGCAGGACGGGGTCGCCGTAACCGAGCTCCTCGCCGTCGGCGATGCGGAACATCTCGCGGACGAGGTCGAGGCCGGAGACCTCCTCGGTGACCGGGTGCTCCACCTGCAGACGGGTGTTCACCTCCAGGAAGGAGATGGTGCCGTCCAGGCCGACCAGGAACTCCACGGTGCCCGCGCCGACGTAGCCGGCTTCCTTGAGGATCGCCTTCGAGGCGGCGTACAGCTCGGCGTTCTGCTCCGGCGTCAGGAACGGGGCGGGCGCCTCCTCGACCAGCTTCTGGTGGCGGCGCTGGAGCGAGCAGTCACGGGTGGAGACGACCACCACGTTGCCGTGGGTGTCGGCCAGGCACTGGGTCTCCACGTGCCGGGGCTTGTCCAGGTAGCGCTCCACGAAGCACTCGCCCCGCCCGAAGGCCGCGACGGCCTCACGGACCGCGGAGTCGTAGAGCTCCGGGATCTCCTCGAGGGTGCGGGCCACCTTCAGGCCGCGGCCGCCGCCGCCGAACGCCGCCTTGATGGCGATCGGCAGGCCGTTCTCCTCGGCGAACGCCACGACCTCGGCCGAACCGCTCACCGGGTCCGGCGTGCCGGCCACCAGCGGGGCGCCGGCGCGCTGCGCGATGTGCCGGGCGGCGACCTTGTCACCCAGGTCGCGGATCGCCTGCGGGGGCGGGCCGATCCAGGTCAGGCCGGCGTCCAGGACGGCCTGGGCGAACTCGGCGTTCTCCGAGAGGAAGCCGTAGCCCGGGTGGATCGCGTCCGCCCCGGAGTCCTTGGCCGCCTGGAGCACCTTGGCCATGTCCAGGTAGCTGGCGGCCGGGGTGTCACCGCCCAGAGCGAACGCCTCGTCGGCCGCGCGGACATGCAGAGCGTCCCGGTCCGGATCGGCGTAGACGGCTACGCTCGCGATTCCGGCATCCCGGCAAGCCCGAGCAACGCGGACAGCGATTTCGCCACGGTTGGCGATGAGCACCTTGCGCACGATGGCTCCCTCCTTGAGAACAAGCTGAGTTTAGGGACTACCGACACGGCCGTACGACCCGTCCCCAATGGTGAACTTGCCCACACGGAGTGTGATTCGAGGCTTGCTCGAGTCGCGAAATCCCTTGTCGCACCACGGTACGCCGGGATCCTTGACCGCACAGTAGCCACGAAGTGTGGTGCAAGTCTCTGTCCGTAGGTGCAACGCCGCTCGGCGTTTCTTTGTGGAGTCCCTACGAACGGGCGAGGCAAACTTTGCCACCGACACGAGGCCGGCGCGGAGCCGGGGCTCAGCGCGGGGTGTTACCCGGGGTGCGGGCAGGGCGCGGGCGGGAGCGGCGTGCGGTCGTCCGGTGCGCGAACCCTTGTCCGGGGCGTTACCCGTGAGTAGGGTCCGCCCTGATCCGACGTACTGCAGGTAACAGGGGGTGGGCGCCGTGATGCGCAGATCAGTGGCCGTCGTGACCGCGGTCGTTCTGTTCGGGGAGGCGGTGGGCATCGTCGTCGTCCACCTCGTCCTGGCGGCCGTCGTCGACAACCAGAGCATGTCCCTGGCCGGGACGGATCCGGACGTCATGTCCACCGGCACCCTGGTGATGGGCGGTGTCTTCGGCGTGCTGCTCGCCCTGTGCGGGCTGATACCGCTGCTGGCCGCCGTGCGCGACCGGGCGCCGGGCCGGCTCGCCAGGATCTGCCTCATCGGGTGCGCGGTCGTCCACGGCGTCCTGGGCGCCCTGGCCGTGGGGCTGGTCGGCTGGGCGGCGTTCGTGTTCATGATGGCCGTCCTCGCCCTCCTGGTGCTGACCCTGCTGGCCTACGAGCGGCGCGGGCCGGAGATGTCCGGCGACGGGACCGGAGCCCCGGCGCCCGTATGAGCCCTGTGGGCGCTCAGGCCCACAAATCCGTCACGGACAGACCGAGTTCGCCGAGCAGGCGGCGCAGCAGCGGCAGCGAGAGACCGATGACGTTGCCGTGGTCGCCCTCGATCGCCTCGACGAACGGCGCGGAGCGGCCGTCCAGGGTGAAGGCGCCCGCGACGTGCAGCGGTTCACCCGAAGCGACGTACGCCGCCACCTCCGCGTCGGTCGGCTCCCCGAAGCGGACGACGGTGGACGCGGTCGCCGACGCCGTGCGGCCGGTCGCCGTGTCGATGAGGCTGTGACCCGTCCGCAGCACTCCCGAGCGGCCGCGCATGGCCCTCCAGCGGGCGGTGGCCTCCTCGGCGCCGGCGGGCTTGCCGAGCGCCTCGCCGTCCAGGTCGAGCACCGAGTCGCAGCCGATGACCAGCGCGCCGGAGGTCTCGGGCCGGGCCGCCACGGCCGCGGCCTTGGCCTCGGCCAGCACGAGTGCCAGCTCACCCGGTGTCGGTGCGGTCAGCGCGTCCTCGTCCACGCCGCTGACGATCACCTCGGGGGCGAAACCCGCCTGACGCAGGAGGCCGAGGCGGGCGGGGGAGGCGGAGGCGAGCACGAGGCGGCGCTGATCAGTCATGCCGGCCATCGTAGAAGGCCGCGAGGGCTCCCGGCGCCCCGGTCATCGGGTCCCCAGGACGAACATCGCGACCACCATGGCCAGGGCGAGCAGCAGCCCCGCGCGGCGCATCATGTCCTGGGCGTCGCGCAGTTCCTTGGGGGGTCTGTTCTCGGGGTCGGACCACAGCATGCAACCGATGGTGCTCCCGGCACGGCCGCGGCGCCTGAGTACCCGTACTCAGGCGCCGCAGCCCCGCACTCAGCGCGCCGTCACGCCGGCCAGTACGTCCGGGCCCAGGAGCGCGGGCCGGGCCGCGGCGCCCCCCTGCGGGCTATGCGGCCGGGGTCCGACCACTGCTCCGGGGGCAGCGGGGCGCCGGACGGCTCCGCGGCGACCGCCGCCGCACGCGCCCGGACCACCGCGAGTGCGGCGGCGAGCTCTTCGGGGGTGGGGTTGCCCCGTACGACCTTGATCATGGTGGCTCCCGTGGGATCAGAGGGGGATGTTGCCGTGCTTCTTCGGCGGCAGGGCCTCGCGCTTGGTGCGCAGCTGCCGCAGGCCCTTCACCAGATGGGCCCGGGTGTCGGACGGCATGATCACCGCGTCGACGTAGCCGCGCTCGGCCGCGACGTACGGGTTGAGGAGGGTGTCCTCGTAGTCCCTCATCAGCTCGGCGCGGGTGGCCTCGGGGTCCTCGGCCGCGGCGATCGTGCGCCGGTGCAGGATGTTCACCGCGCCCTGCGCGCCCATCACGGCGATCTGGGCGGTCGGCCAGGCGAGGTTGAGGTCCGCGCCCAGGTGCTTGGAGCCCATGACGTCGTAGGCGCCACCGAAGGCCTTCCGGGTGATGACGGTGATCAGCGGCACGGTGGCCTCGGCGTACGCGTAGATCAGCTTGGCGCCCCGCCGGATGATGCCGCCGTACTCCTGGTCGACGCCCGGCAGGAAGCCGGGCACGTCCACGAAGGTCAGCACGGGCACGTTGAACGCGTCGCACGTGCGCACGAAGCGTGCGGCCTTCTCGCTCGCGTCGATGTCCAGACAGCCGGCGAACTGCATCGGCTGGTTGGCGACGACGCCGACCGGGTAGCCCTCGACACGGCCGAAGCCGGTGATGATGTTCGGCGCGAACAGCGCCTGCGTCTCCAGGAACTCCCCGTCGTCGAGCACGTGCTCGATGGCGGTGTGCATGTCGTACGGCTGGTTCGCCGAGTCCGGGATGAGGGTGTCGAGCTCGCGGTCCTCGTCCGTGGTCTCCAGGTCGGCCTCCTCCGGGAAGGCCGGGGCCTCGGAGAGGTTGTTCGACGGGAGGTAGGACAGCAGGGACTTCACGTACTCGATGGCGTCCTTCTCGTCACCCGCCAGGTGGTGCGCCACACCGGACGTGGTGTTGTGCGTGCGCGCGCCGCCGAGCTCCTCGAAGCCGACGTCCTCGCCGGTGACCGTCTTGATGACGTCGGGGCCGGTGATGAACATGTGCGAGGTCTGGTCGACCATGACCGTGAAGTCGGTGATCGCGGGGGAGTAGACCGCGCCGCCCGCACACGGGCCGACGATCAGGGAGATCTGCGGGACGACGCCGGAGGCGTGCACGTTGCGCCGGAAGATCTCGGCGAACAGGCCGAGGGCGGCCACACCCTCCTGGATGCGGGCGCCACCGCCGTCGTTGATGCCGATGACCGGGCAACCGGTCTTCATCGCGAAGTCCATGACCTTCACGATCTTCTCGCCGTAGACCTCGCCGAGCGAGCCGCCGAAGATCGTGAAGTCCTGCGAGTACACGCAGACGGGGCGGCCGTCGACGGTGCCGTAACCGGTGACGACACCGTCCCCGTACGGGCGGTTCTTCTCGATGCCGAAATTGGTGGACCGGTGCCGCGCGAACTCGTCGAGCTCCACGAAGGAACCCTCGTCGAGCAGGAGTTCTACTCGCTCACGGGCGGTCAGCTTGCCCTTGGCGTGCTGCTTTTCGACGGCGCGGGCGGAACCTGCGTGCGTGGCCTCGTCAATACGGCGCTGCAGGTCCGCGATCTTTCCCGCGGTCGTGTGGATGTCGCTCTGCGGCTCGGACATCGGGTGGCGGCTCCCTGCCTGGTCACGGGGACGGCTGGTACGTCTGGAACATCCGGCGTGCCGGTGCTGGCCGGACGCGTACGGCTCGACGGCTGTCTGCTCGCCGGCCGGTGCTTGCTACTGATCCGTAGCGTATCGGCGCGGATACGGTTCGGCAGTGCGTCGTTGGCCACACCTAATGTGGGGCGTATGACACCTCCGGACGCTGCCGACAACCGCTGGTCGGACCTCGACAGACCCCCTCTGAACGCCGCCGCGCTGCGGCGCGCCCTGGTCCGGCCGCAGGGGCTGTGGAACTCGCTCGACGTCGTCGGGCGGACCGGCTCGACCAACTCCGACCTCGCGGCGCGAGCCGCCGGCCCCGGGCTGGCCGAGGGCACGGTGCTGATCGCCGAGGAGCAGACCGCGGGGCGCGGACGGCTGGACCGGAGCTGGTCGGCACCGCCCCGGTCGGGCCTGTTCCTCTCGGTCTACCTGGCGCCCTCCGGAGTGCCCGCCGAGCGCTGGGGGTGGCTCCCCCTGCTGGCCGGGGTCGCCGCCGCCACGGGGCTCGCACGGTCGGCGGGCGTCGACATGTCACTGAAATGGCCCAACGACCTCCTGGTGACCATCGATGACGCGGAGCGCAAGACCGGCGGCATCCTCGCCGAGCGGGCCGGGGACGGTGTCGTCATCGGCATGGGCGTCAACGTCTCGCTGCGCGCGGCCGAGCTGCCCGCCCCGCACGCCGGGTCACTGGCCCTCGCCGGCGCGGTCTCGACCGACCGCGAGACGCTGCTGCGGGCCGTCCTGCGCTCGCTGGAGCAGTGGTACGGGCGCTGGCGCGACGCCGAGGGCGACGCCGCGTCGAGCGGGCTCCAGGCCGCCTACGCGGCGGGCTGCGCGACGCTGGACCGGACGGTGCGGGCCGAGCTCCCCGGCGACCGGACGCTCGTCGGCGAGGCCGTCGCCGTGGACGGTGACGGGCGGCTCGTGCTGGCCACCGGCGACGGCCTGCAGGAGCCCGTGGCCGCGGGCGACATCGTCCACCTGCGCGGCGCGCAGGGGGGCCTGACCTGAGCCGCCGGATGAGCCGGACGGCCCCGCCGCCACGGGTGACCTGCCGTGTGACGCGTGACCGGGGACGTGAGCCAGGGCACACCTGCCGTATCGTTGAGGCGATCCAGCGACAGATCGGCAGGGCAGTGCGCAGGGAACGGGCAGGAGGCGGCCGGTGACCGTCGACGACACGAGTTCCGGCGAGGGCGCGGACCCTCCGGCCGGGGCCTCGGTCCATCCCACACCGCACCACGAGGTCGACCACACGGCGGAACCGACCGACGACCCCCTCGCGATCCGGCTGGAACAGCTGATCCTGGGAGCCGACCGTCGCTACACGCCGTTCCAGGCGGCCAGGACGGCCGGGGTCTCCATGGACCTGGCCTCCCGGTTCTGGCGGGCCATGGGCTTCGCCGACATCGGGCAGGCCAAGGCGCTCACCGAGGCCGACGTGCTGGCCCTGCGCCGGCTGGCCGGCCTGGTGGAGGCCGGGCTGCTCAGCGAGCCGATGGCGATCCAGGTGGCCCGGTCGACCGGGCAGACCACCGCCCGCCTCGCGGAGTGGCAGATCGACTCCTTCCTGGCGGGGCTGACCGAGCCCCCAGAGCCGGGCATGACCCGCACCGAGGTCACGTATCCGCTGATCGAGCTGCTCCTGCCCGAGCTGCAGGAGTTCCTGGTGTACGTGTGGCGGCGCCAGCTGGCCGCCGCCACGGGCCGGGTCGTGCAGACCGGTGACGACGAGGAGATGGTCGACCGGCGGCTCGCCGTCGGCTTCGCCGACCTGGTGGGCTTCACCCGGCTGACCCGGCGGCTGGAGGAGGAGGAGCTCGGCGAGCTGGTCGAGGCGTTCGAGACGACCTCCGCCGACCTGGTCGCCGCCCACGGCGGCCGGCTGATCAAGACCCTGGGCGACGAGGTGCTCTTCGCCGCGGACGACGCGGGCACGGCGGGCGAGATAGCGCTCCGGCTGGTCGAGGCGATGGCCCACGACACGACGATGCCCGCCCTGCGGGTCGGTATCGCCTTCGGCACGGTGACCACGCGCATGGGCGACGTGTTCGGTACGACGGTGAACCTGGCGAGCAGGCTCACCTCGATAGCGCCGAAGGACGCCGTCCTGGTCGACGGGGCGTTCGCCCAGGAGCTGGTGCGGACCGGCGACGCCCCCGCCTCCGAGGCGCAGGCCGCCGAGGAGGCCGCGGCGGCGGCCGAGCGCGCGCGGCTGGCCGAGAAGGAGGGCCGGCAGGACGAGGAGCCGCCCCTGCCGACGTACCGCTTCGGGCTGCAGCCGATGTGGCAGCGGCCGGTGCGCGGGCTGGGCGTGGTCGAGCCGTGGCTGCTGGCGCGGCGCGGCAAGCCGTCCTCCTGACGGGCCACGGGCTCCGGACGCCGGGGACGCCGGCGGGCGCCCCCCGGCGTCGGCGGGTGCCCCCGGCGTCGGCGGGTGCCCGCTCCGGTAGGTCCCCCGCACGTCCCGGTAGGTCCCCCGCACGTCCGCTGCCGGGCGGCCGCGTCCTAGGATCCCGGTAACGCTCGTTAACCGGAGGGGTGCGCCATGACCGTCACGTCCGAGCAGAGGTTCGGGGACTTCGTCGTCGTACGGCGGCACGAAGGCCAGGAACACGTCGCCGAGCTGGTGCTCGACCGGCCCGCGGCCATGAACGCCGTGTCCACGGCCATGGCCCGCTCGATCGGCGAGGCCTGCGCCGCGCTCGGCGCCGACCAGGGGGTGCGGGCCACCGTGCTCACCTCCAGCCACGACCGCGCCTTCTGCGTGGGCGCGGACCTCAAGGAGCGGAACTCCTTCACGGACGCCGAGCTGGTGCGCCAGCGCCCCACCGCACGCGCCGCGTACACCGGGGTGCTCGAGCTGCCCATGCCCGTCATCGCCGCCGTGCACGGCTTCGCCCTCGGCGGCGGCTTCGAGCTGGCGCTGGCCTGCGACGTGATCGTGGCCGACCGCACGGCCGTGGTGGGGCTGCCCGAGGTGTCCGTCGGGGTCATCCCGGGCGGCGGGGGCACCCAGCTGCTGCCCCGCAGGGTGGGCGCGGCACGCGCCGCCGAGCTCGTCTTCACCGCGCGGCGTGTGGAGGCGGCACAGGCGCGCGAGCTGGGACTGGTGGACGAGCTGGTCGACGCGGGCACGGACCGGGAGGCGGCCCTGGCGCTCGGCGCCCGCATCGCCGCGAACTCACCGGTCGGGCTGCGCGCCGCGAAGCGGGCGCTGCGGCTCGGCCAGGGGCTGGATCTGCGGGCCGGCCTGGAGGTCGAGGACGCGGCCTGGCGGTCGGTGGCCTTCTCCGGGGACCGGGCCGAGGGCGTGGCCGCCTTCAACGAGAAGCGGAAGCCGGCCTGGCCCGGGGAGTGAGGGCCCCGGGCGACCGGGAGACCGTCAGCGCCGCCGACCGATCAAACCTCCGCAAACCTACCTAAGCTGGAGGGATGGGCGGTGATGAGGTGCGGCTGCGCGCCGTGGTGGCGCTGGCGCAGGCGATGGCGGCGGCCGGCACCCCGC
>NZ_JBEXWB010000134.1:0-15774 GCF_040629645.1 Streptomyces sp. NPDC005899
GCCGGTGAGGGGGCGCCCGCACAGGGCGCAGCGCACCGGGCGGCGGGCGTCGGGGCGGGCGGCTTCCGGCTGCGGTCCGGGGAAGAGCGCGGGCGGGGGTTCGGAGGATTCCACCCGTGGATCCTCTCAGGCGGGTGTGACACATCAGGGAGGGGCAGAGCGGTGAGCAGGGTCGTGACCATGGGGTCCGCGCCACGGAACGAGGCGGCGGGCGGAGGCGGCGCCGGCGCTCCGGTGGGTCATGCGGTGCTGTGCGCGGACGGCCCGGGGCCCGCTCGCGCGGTGGCGTACGTGGAGCGCGAGTTGCCGCCGGGCGGGATACCCGCCTACCGGGCGGCTCGGCGCGGCGGAGCCCGCTCCTTCGTCCTGTGGGCGGACGAGCACCGCCGGGAGCGGCTGGCCACCCTGGTGACCGTGTCGGCCGGAGGCGGTGTCGCGACGTACCGGGTCCTGGGCGCCCACGGCGAGCTCATCGGGACCCTGGTGCGCGAGAAGGCGCTCCGCGGCCGGGGCCTGCGTACCCGCTGGACGGTGACTCCGGCGGACGGCGACGAGGCGGTGGGTCTCAAGGGCCGGATCGTCTGGTGGTTCGTGTGGTGGCTGTTCGTCCCCGTCCAGACGTTGGTCATCCTGCTGAGTCTCCTCGGCGGTGACGGCGACGCCGCCCGGGGGCCCCGGCGCATCGTGTGGCGCGCGCGCCGGGAGGTGCCGATGGAGTTCCGGTCGGGAGGTGACGCGCTGCACCTGCGCGCGCCCGGATACGACTGGCGGCTGGGCGCGGCGCTCCTGGTGGTGCTGCGCTCGTTCGACAGTCCGCTGCTCGGCAGGGAGTGGGACGACGCCGAGGCGTGACGGCGGATACCGGTCGCCGGCCGCCTCGCCGACGCCGCGGTGGCCTGCCGGGCCCGGGTTCCGGAGGCGTTCACCGAGCGGGACGCCCACCGGAGCGAACAGGGCGACCCCACCGGCCGGTGCCGCGCCCGCGGGGCGCCTCCCCGGGCGGGACGGGGTGAGGTGGCCCGTCCGGATTCGCCTGTCACTCACAGCGGGTACATCGCGGACATAACGGCCCATCGTGGTATCACCGTGAGGACTCGGCGGGGCGGTACGACCCCGCCCTGACTCCGAGGAGACCATGACCATGTCGGCCCGACCGGCCGGGACGCCCGGCACGGAGGCCCCGGATCCCCTCGCGGTGGTCCGCAGCCGGGGGTACGCGGTGCTGCTCCTGATGGTGGCGGCCCTCGGGGTGCCCGTCTCCGCCGCGGCGTTCGGCTTCCTGGCGCTCGTCCACGAGTTGCAGTCCCTGACCTACACGGACCTCCCCCGCGGCCTCGGCTTCCACGGCACGCCGTCCTGGTGGCCGGTGCCCCTGCTGGCCGTGGCCGGTGTGCTGACGGGACTGGCCGTCCGCCATCTCCCGGGCACCGGGGGGCACAGACCCGCCGAGGGCTTCGTGAACACGGGAGCGCCCTCGGCCGCCGAGCTTCCGGGGGTCGCGCTCGCCGCGCTCGCGACCCTCGGCCTCGGCGCCGTCCTCGGGCCGGAGGCCCCCCTCATCGCCCTGGGCGGCGGGCTCGCCGCGGACGCGGTACGTCTGCTCAAGCCCGGCATCGCGCCGGGCGCCGCGGCCATGGTGGCGGCCGCGGGGAGCTTCGCCGCCGTCAGCGCCCTGCTGGGGTCGCCCCTGCTCGGCGCCTTCCTGCTGATGGAGGCGTCCGGTCTCGCCGGGATGATGCTCGGCGTCGCGCTCGTGCCGGGACTCCTCGCCTCGGGCCTCGGCTCGCTCGTCTTCATCGGTCTCGGGTCGTGGACCGGTCTGGGGACGTACTCACTGACCCTCCCGCACGTACCCCACGCCTCACAGCCCACCGTGGCCGCGTTCGCCTGGGCCGTCGCGATCGGGGCCGGCGCGGCCGTCGCCGGGGCGGGCGTCAGGAGGCTGTCCCTCGCCCTGCAGGAGCGGGTCGCGCGGCGGCGGGTGGTCTCGACCGCGGCGATGGGCCTGACGGTCGGCGTGCTCGCCCTCCTCTACGCCGAGAGCTCGGGGAGGAACGCGTCCGAGGTGCTGTACTCGGGCCAGGACGCCCTCGGCGGCCTGCTCGCCGAGGACGCCGCGTACACGGTGGGGGCGCTCCTGACCCTGCTCGTCTGCAAGGGGCTCGCGTACGCGGCCTCACTCAGCGCCTTCAGAGGGGGGCCCATCTTTCCGTCGATGTTCCTCGGAGCGGCGGGTGGGCTGGCGCTGTCGCACCTGCCCGGCCTCGACCCGGTGCCGGCTTTCGCGATGGGCATCGGCGCCATGTGCGTGGCGATGCTCCGGCTGCCGATGACATCGGTCCTGCTGGCGACGCTGCTGCTGGGGTCCGAGGGTGTGACCGTCATGCCGCTCGTGATCGTCTCGGTGGTGGTCTCCTATGTCCTGGTGCTCAGATTCGATCATCCCTCCGGGACCCCGTACACAGAGCCCAGATGACGAAGACGTTGATCGCGATGAGGACGATGGACCAGAACGGGTAGTACGGGAGCCACAGGAAGTTGGCGACGGCCAGGAGCCCGGCGAGCAGAACGCCGACGGCACGTGCCCAGAGAGCGCCGCTGAAGAGCGCGCATCCGGCGAGGACGACGACGATCCCCAGGATGAGGTGCACCCATCCCCAGCCCGTCAGGCTGAACTGGAAGACGTAGTTGCGCGTCGAGACGAACAGGTCGTCCTTGGCGATGGCGGAGATGCCCTCGAGGACGGCCATGGCCCCACCGAAGATCATCATCACCGCCGCGAAGACGGTCCAGCCCGACGCGGCGCCTTTGCGCCCGCGCGTCGAGTCGTGGCCCGTTCGCGTCCCACTCATGCTGCCGGCCATGTCGGCCTCCCGGATCCGCAGCCGATGCGCGGCACGGACGTGCCGGCATGCGGCTTACTCGGCTTACCTGTCCCTTTTCACGCTGGCACGCCATCACCCGATCGGCACCCGGGAGGACCCGCACATATCTCCATTCGGAGATATCATCCCGGATATGAGAGACGAGCGGACTCCCGCATCGGTCGACGACCGGCTCGCGGCCCGCCTGGGCCTGCTGCGTACGGAACGCGGCTGGTCGCTGGAGGAGCTGTCGAAGCGGACCGGGGTGAGCCGGTCGACCCTGTCCCGCCTGGAGCGGGGGGAGCTGAGCCCCACGACGGCGGTCCTCGGTCACCTCTGCACGGTGTACGGGCGGACGATGTCACGCCTGCTGATGGAGGTCGAGGGGGAGCCGCCCCAGCTGGTGCGGAGCGCGCGCCAGCCCGTGTGGAGGGACGAGCGGTCGGGTTTCGTGCGCCGCTCCGTCTCACCACCGCACCCGGGCCTGCGCGCCGAGCTCGTCGAGGGCACGCTCGACGCCGGCGCCGTCGTGTCGTACGAGAACGCGCCCGTTCCCGGTGTGGAGCAGCACATCTGGGTACTCGAGGGCACGGTCGAGATCACCGTGGACGCCATCGCGCACACCCTGCACGCCGGGGACTGCCTGCGCTTCCGGCTGCACGGGCCCTCGCGCTTCCACTGCCCCGGCCCGCAACGGGTCCGCTACGCCGTGCTGATCGTCCTGCCGTGACACCGCCTCACGCACGTCCCCTCCACGCACCACCGGCCGGCATCCGCCGGCCGTGAACACGAAAGGCCTGCTCCATGACCGAGATCGTCCCCGTCTCCGGACCCGAACTGGTCACCTACGCCGACGAACTGGCCGCCCTGCTGATCGAGACGGTGGAGGGTGGCGCCTCCGTGGGCTTTCTCGCGCCGCTCGACCGGAGCACGGCCGCCTCCTGGTGGCGGGAGCGCGCCGCCGCCGTCGACGCCGGACACCTCCAGGTCTGGATCGCCAGGGACGGCGAGCGGGTCGCCGGCACGATCGGCCTGGTCAAACCGGCCCTGCCCAACGCCCGCCACAGGGCGGAGGTCGCCAAGCTGATGGTCTGCCCGTCGGCCCGGGGCCACGGCATCGGCCGTGCCCTGCTCGCCGCCGCCGAGCGGTCGGCGGCCGACGAGGGACTGTCGCTGCTCATCCTCGACACCGAGACCGGAAGCCCGGCCGAGAGGCTGTACCGATCGGCGGGCTGGACGGAGTGCGGGTCCGTGCCGGCCTACGCGGGCGACCCGCAGAGCGTCCTGCAGCCCACCACCTTCTACTACAAGGCGGTCGGCCCCGGGGCCCGCGACCGTCACAATGAGCGGTGACATCACGCTGACGAGGAGAGTCCCCATGTCCCTGCACGACATCCAGCTCCGCACGCTCACCGGCGAGCCCACCACCCTGGGCGCCTACGAGGGCTCGGCGGTCCTGCTGGTCAACGTCGCCTCCCGGTGCGGCCTCACCCCGCAGTACGCGGGTCTGGAGCGGCTGCAGAAGGAGTACGGGGACCGCGGCTTCACGGTGCTCGGGGTGCCCTGCAACCAGTTCGCCGGCCAGGAGCCCGGCACCGCCGAGGACATCCAGGCCTTCTGCTCGGCGACGTACGGGGTCACCTTCCCCCTCCTGGAGAAGACCGACGTCAACGGCGAGGGCAGGCACCCGCTGTACACGGAGCTGACGAAGCTTCCGGACGCCGAGGGCGCGGCCGGTGACGTCCAGTGGAACTTCGAGAAGTTCCTGATCTCCCCGGCCGGCGAGCCGGTCGCCCGTATCCGTCCGCGGACCGAGCCGGAGGCCCCCGAGGTCGTCGCGGCCATCGAGGCGCACCTGCCGCGACGCTGACGGGGACGGCACAGGGGCCGGACCGCGCCGGCCCGGCCCCTGCGCGTGCTAGCGGATCGGCATCCCCGACAGCGTCCGGGCGATGACCAGGCGCTGGATCTCGCTCGTGCCCTCGAAGATGGTGTAGATCGCCGCGTCCCGGTGCATGCGCTCCACGGGATACTCCCGGGTGAAGCCGTTGCCCCCGAGGATCTGTACGGCCTGGGCGGTGACGTCCTTCGCCGTCTCGCTGGCGTACAGCTTCGACATCGACCCCTCCGCCGAGGTGAACGGCTTTCCGGCGCTCGCCATCCAGGAGGCGCGCCAGACCAGCAGCCGGGCGGCGTCGATCCGGGTGCGCATGTCGGCCAGCTGGAAGGCGACGCCCTGGTTGTCGATGATGGGGCGGCCGAACTGGGTACGGGTCTTCGCGTAGTCGAGGGCGACCTCGTAGGCGGCGCGGGCGGTGCCGACGGCCATGGCGCCGACGGCCGGGCGGGATGCCTCGAAGGTCGCCATCGCCGCGTTCTTGACGCGTTCGCCGCCGGCCCTGGCCCGCTCGCGGGCGCGTGCCAGGCGCTCGTCGAGCTTGTCCTTGCCGCCGAGCAGGCAGTGGCCGGGCACGCGGACGTCTTCGAGGACCACCTCGGCCGTGTGCGAGGCGCGGATTCCATGCTTCTTAAACTTCTGTCCCTGGGAGAGGCCCGGCGTGGCCGGCGGGACGATGAAGGAGGCGTGCCCCTTCGACCCCAGCTCCGGGTCGACGACCGCGACCACCACGTGGACGTTGGCGATGCCCCCGTTGGTCGCCCACGTCTTGGTGCCGTTGAGGACCCACTCGTCCTTGGCGGCGTCGTACACCGCGCGGGTGCGCATCGAGGCGACGTCCGAGCCGGCGTCCGGCTCCGAGGAACAGAACGCGGCGACCTTCACGTCGTCGGCGTCGCCGTACATCTGCGGGATCCAGGTGCCGATCTGCTCCTCGGTGCCGTTGGCGAGGACGCCGACGGCGGCCAGGCCCGTCCCGACGATCGACAGGGCGATGCCGGCGTCGCCCCAGAACAGCTCCTCCATGGCCACCGGGATGCCGAGACCCGTAGGGTCGAAGAACTGCTGGGCGTAGAAGTCGAGGGAGTAGATGCCCACCTTGGCCGCTTCCTGGATGACGGGCCAGGGCGTTTCCTCACGCTCGTCCCACTCCGAGGCGGCCGGGCGGATCACGTCGGCGGCGAAGCCGTGAAGCCAGTCGCGGACCTGCTTCTGGTCATCGTTGAGCTCGAACGTGAACTCGGCCATGTTCCCTCCATGCACTTCCGGACCAACCATGCGTTACTCGCGGTAACAACAGTCTGTTACCAGCAAGTAGTCACTGTCAACCGGTCGGCCGCGGATCCACGCCCCGCAGGGCGGGGTGTTACGTTGCCCGGGCGTCAGGAGCGATCGCAGGACAGCCGGCCGGGGCGGGAGAACACCATGGAGACCACACGAGGGGCCGAACGGCAGCGGACCGCGGCCGAACGCCGCCGCCGCGAGCTGCTCGAAGCCGCGGACCGGGTGGTGCTCAGGGACGGCCCCCAGGCGTCGATGAACGCGATCGCCGCCGAGGCGGGTATCACCAAACCCATCCTGTACCGCCACTTCGGCGACAAGGGCGGCCTCTACCGCGCCCTCGCCAAGCGCCATACCGACGCCCTGCTCAGCGCCTTGCGGGCCGCGCTCGACGCCCCGGCGGAACGACGCGCGCGCGTCGAGGCGACGCTGGACACCTATCTCGCCGCGATCGAGGCCCGCCCCCAGGTCTACCGCTTCCTCATGCACCCCTCCGAGGACGCGGCGCCCTCACCCGAGCAGGGCTTCGACGTCGGCCGGCACTCCGCTCCCCTGCTGCGGCGCCTCGGTGAGGAACTCGGCAAGGTGATCGCGGAACGGATCGACCTCGGCCCGGACGGCGAGCAGATGGCCCGCATCTGGGGCCACGGGATCGTCGGCATGATGCACGCGGCCGGGGACTGGTGGCTGGGCGACCGCCCCTGCCCGCGTGAGCAGCTGGTCCGCAGCCTCGCCGACCTCCTCTGGGGCCGGCTGGCCGAGGCCGGCGACCTGCCGGACGGTCCCGGATTCTGAGACCGCGGGGCCGGGATGCGGGGGTGCCGGCCCGGTGTTCCGAGGGAACGTCCGGAATCAGCCGCGCCCCCACGGCGCCCGCCTGGCCGCGCGCAGCGCCTTGGCGCGGCGCAGCCCGGTCAGGCGGTCCGTGTAGACACGGCCCTCCAGATGGTCGCACTCGTGCTGGAGGCAGCGGGCGAACCAGCCCGTGCCCGTGATCCGCACCGGCTCGCCCGTCACGGTCCTGCCCTCGACCACCGCACGGTCGAAACGCGGGGTCCCCGCCTCCACACCGGGGAGTGAGAGACAGCCCTCGGGTCCGCGCACCGTGATCCCGTCCGCCTCGACGAGCACGGGGTTGACGACATGCCCCAGGTGCCGCACCTCCTCGTCGTCCGGGCAGTCGAACACGAACACCCTCAGCGGGACACCGATCTGGTTGGCGGCGAGCCCGACACCCTGGGCGGCGTACATGGTGGCGAACATGTCCTCGACCAGCCGGTCCAGCGACGGGCCGAAGTCGGTGACCTCGCCGCAGGGGCTGTGGAGTACCGGGTCGCCGAGCAGGCTCATGGCGTGCACGAGTCCGGAACTGCCGGGGATCGGGCGGTTTCGCATGGGAGGAAGCCTACGTTCCACGTGACCTCCACGTTCCGCGTGGTGCCGTGGTGCGGTCGTCGCGCCGGACATCGATAGGCTGGGCGCGGACCGATGCAAGGAGGATCTAGGACGATGGCAGGCAACACGGAGCCGTTGTCGCCGCGGGCCAAGCTCGCCGTGACGGCGGGCAAGGCGGCGGCGGCGGTGTCGCGCGCTGCGGGGCGCGGCAGCGGATCGGTGATCGGCGGCCGGGTGGCGCTCAAGCTCGACCCCGACCTGCTGGGGCGGCTGGCGCAGCACCTGGACGTGATCCTCGTGTCCGCGACGAACGGGAAGACGACCACCACGCGGTTGATCGCCGAGGCGCTGCGCGCCGCCGGCCCCGTCGTGTCGAACGCACTGGGCGCCAACATGCCGGCGGGGATCACCTCCGCGCTGGCGGGTGGCTCGGACGCGAAGTACGGCGTGATCGAGGTCGACGAGAAGTACCTCGCCGGCGTCGCCCGCGACACCACCCCGAAGGTGATCGCGCTGCTCAACCTCTCCCGCGACCAGCTGGACCGCGCGGCCGAGACCCGGATGCTGGCCGAGAAGTGGCGTGAGGGGCTCTCCGGCTCCAAGGCCGTGATCGTGGCCAACGCCGACGACCCGCTGATCGTGTGGGCCGCCTCCTCCTCGCCCAACGTGGTGTGGGTCGCGGCGGGACAGGCGTGGAAGGACGACGCCTGGTCCTGCCCGTCGTGCGGCGGCGTGATGCAGCGTCCCGGTGACGACTGGTTCTGCGGCGAGTGCGGTTTCCGGCGCCCCGCCCCGAGCTGGGCCCTCAACGGCGACTACGTCCTGGACCCGCACGGTTCGGCGTGGCCGATCCACCTGCAGCTGCCGGGCCGGGCCAACAAGGCCAACGCCACCAGCTCGGCCGCCGTGGCCGCCGTCTTCGGCGTACCGCCGCAGGTCGCCCTGGAGCGCATGTACCAGGTGCAGGCCGTGGCGGGCCGCTACGACGTGGTCTCCTTCCTCGGCCGCGAGCTGCGGCTGCTGCTGGCGAAGAACCCCGCCGGCTGGCTGGAGACGTTCTCCCTCATCGATCCACCACCCACCCCGGTGATCCTCTCGGTGAACGCCCGGGGCGCCGACGGCACGGACACCTCCTGGCTGTGGGACGTCGACTACACCCAGCTGTACGGCCACCCGATCTTCGTACTGGGTGACCGCAAGCTGGACCTCGCGGTCCGGCTCGAGGTCGCCGGACTCGACTTCCGCGTCTGCGAGAACCTGGACGAGGCCGTCCAGATGGCTCCGCCGGGCCGCATCGAGGTCATCGCCAACTACACCGCCTTCCAGGATCTGCGCCGTCGTGTCGGCAACTGACCCCCGCGCGGGCTCCCCCCGGAGAGGACGAAGCATGAGCAACAACGGCCTGCGGCTGGTGTGGGTCTACCCCGACCTGCTCAGTACCTACGGCGACCAGGGCAACGCCCTGGTGGTGGAGCGCCGGGCGCGGCAGCGCGGCCTCGACGTGGCGCGCGTCGACGTACGCAGCGACCAGCCCATCCCGACCTCGGGCGACATCTACCTGATCGGTGGCGGTGAGGACCGGCCGCAGCGCCTGGCGGCGGAGCGGCTGCGCCGCGACGGGGGGCTGAGCAGGGCCGCGTCCAACGGTGCGATCATCTTCTCGGTGTGCGCCGGCTACCAGATCCTCGGCCACGAGTTCATCAACGACCTCGGCGAGCGCGAGCCCGGGCTCGGCCTGCTCGACGTGGTCTCCACGCGGGGCGAGGGCGCGCGGTGCGTCGGCGACGTGCTCGGCGACATCGACCCGGGTCTCGGGCTGCCGCCGCTGACGGGCTTCGAGAACCACCAGGGCATCACCCACCTCGGTCCGACCGCCAGGCCCTTCGCGCGCACGCGGATCGGCCGGGGCAACGGCACCGGGGACGGCACCGAGGGCGCGTACAACGACACGGTCTTCGGCACGTACATGCACGGTCCCGTGCTGGCACGCAACCCGCTGATCGCGGACCACCTGCTGAAGCTGGCCCTCGACGTGAACGCGCTGCCGCCGACCGACGACCGGTGGTACGAGGCGCTGCGCGCGGAGCGGATCGCCTCGGCGACGCAGCCCGCCTGACGCCCCCGGCCGTCCACGGGCCTCCCCGGCGGCGATCCCGGTGACGGGTCGCGCACGCTGGGGAGGTTCCGTGGGCGGCCGGCGGACGTCCAGCAGTCGGACGGTGGGTACGGTCCCGGCGCCCCGCGCCGGTAGGGTGGCGGGGATCCAACCGGACGACGTGGTCCGGTCGTCGGCCCACGTTGCAAAGGTTTCCCGGGCAATGCGAATTGGTGTGCTCACCTCCGGCGGCGACTGCCCCGGCCTCAACGCCGTCATCCGTTCCGTCGTGCACCGCGCGGTGGTCGATCACGGTGACGAGGTCATCGGCTTCCACGACGGCTGGAGGGGACTCCTCGAGTGCGACTACCGCAAGCTCGACCTCGACGCGGTCGGCGGCATCCTCGCCCGGGGCGGCACGATCCTCGGCTCCTCACGGGTCCAGCCCGCGCACCTGCGTGACGGCGTGGAGCGGGCCCGGGGCCACGTGGCCGATCTCGGCCTCGACGCGATCATCCCCATCGGCGGCGAGGGCACGCTGAAGGCGGCCAACCTGCTCTCCGAGGCGGGGCTGCCCATCGTCGGCGTGCCCAAGACCATCGACAACGACATAGCGTCCACCGATGTGACCTTCGGCTTCGACACGGCCGTAGGGGTGGCGACCGAGGCGCTGGACCGTCTGAAGACGACCGCCGAATCGCACCAGCGGGTGCTGATCGTCGAGGTCATGGGGCGGCACACCGGCTGGATCGCGCTGCACTCGGGCATGGCGGCGGGCGCGCACGCCATCGTCGTCCCCGAGAGGCCGTTCGACATCGAGGAGCTGGCCTCGCTCGTCGGCCGGCGGTTCTCGGACGGCAAGAAGTTCGCGATCGTCGTCGTCGCGGAGGGCGCCAAGCCCCGCGCGGGCTCCATGGAGTTCAGCCAGGGGAAGAAGGACATCTACGGTCACGAGCGCTTCGCCGGCGTCGCGACGCAGCTCTCCGGTGAGCTGGAGCAGCGCCTCGGCAAGGAGGCCCGCCCGGTCATCCTGGGGCACGTCCAGCGCGGCGGCACCCCCACCGCGTACGACCGGGTCCTCGCCACCCGTTTCGGCTGGCACGCGGTGGAGGCGGCGCACCGGGGCGAGTTCGGCATGATGACGGCGCTGCGCGGTACGGACATCACGATGGTCCCGCTGGCCGCGGCCGTGGAGACCCTCAAGACGGTCCCCGCCGAGCGCTACGCGGAGGCACAGGTCGTTCTCTGAGCGCCACGACGCTCCACGAACCGCCCCCGGCCGCACCCGCGGCCGGGGGCGGTTCTACTCTGGAGCGGACAACCGGCACGAAACGGGGACGTCCCCAGCGGGAGTGAACAGATGGAGCACAGCGGGCACGGCGTGAACATGGATCTGCCGCCGTTCACGCTGGGGCGCGGGCTCGAGTTCTCCGCGGACCCGTTCTTCCTCGTCGGCTGCGCCGCCGCGCTGGTCCTGTACGGCTACGCGGTGCTGCGCCTGCGCAGGCGGGGTGACGGCTGGCCGGTCAACCGGTCGGTGTTCTTCGTCCTCGGTGTGCTGACCATCGCCCTGGTGATGTGCACGGGCCTCAACGACTACGGCATGGTCATGTTCAGCGTGCACATGGTGCAGCACATGATCATCAGCATGGTGTCGCCGATCCTCCTGCTGCTGGGCGCACCGGTGACCCTGGCGCTGCGGGCCCTGCCGGTGGCGGGACGGGGCCGGACCGGGCCGCGGGAGCTGCTGCTCAAGCTGCTCCACAGCAGGTACATGAAGATCATCACGCATCCGGTGTTCACGATCCCGCTCTTCATCGCCAGCCTGTACGGCCTGTACTTCACTCCCCTGTTCGACTTCCTGATGGGGTCGAAGACCGGCCACGTCGCGATGATGGTGCACTTCCTCGCGGTCGGCCTGGTCTTCTTCTGGCCGATCATGGGTGTGGACCCCGGCCCGCACCGGCCCGGGTACGTGATGCGGATGCTGGAGCTCTTCGCCGGCATGCCGTTCCACGCGTTCTTCGGTATCGCGCTGATGATGGCGAGCCAGCCGATGGTGAAGGCGTACGAGACCCCTCCGGCCTCCCTGGGCATCGACGCGCTCGGTGACCAGTCCGCGGCGGGCGGCATCGCCTGGGCCTTCAGCGAGATCCCGTCCGTCCTGGTGCTGATCGCCCTGGTCTTCCAGTGGTACCGCTCCGAGCAGCGGACGGCCAAGCGCTCCGACCGCGCGGCCGACCGGGACGGCGACCAGGAGCTGCACGCCTACAACGCCTACCTCGCCTCATTGCAGGCCCGCGGACAGTAGCGGCGGGGACCCCTGTGGGGTGACCATGGCTTCAACGGCCGTGCGGCCGGTGAGGAGCGTGTGCTCATGCCCGGATCCACGAAGACCATGGGAGTGCTCACCGTGGGGACGCTCGTCGCGGTGACGGCGTACACGGTGGCGCTGGGGAGCAACGGCTGGCTCTGGTTCGGCTGGGTGGTGCTGGGACTGGCCACCCTGGGGATGCTCGCCACCCGGGACACCTGAGGACCTCTCCTCTCCCCTCTCCGGATGCCCGTCGTCCCGGCCGGGGGCGGCAGCCCCGCACGGCGTGCGGCGCGCGGCCGGTGACGGGTGGCGTACAGCGTGTGTGGGCGGCGCGGCGGGGACGGGCGGGTCAGGGTTGCGCTGCCTTCGGTCGGCTCCGGCTGTGGTCCCCGCCGGCTCCGGTCCCTCTGCGGGGTGCGCCTCGGCGGGCCCGGGCTCCGGGCCGCCCCGCGCCGCTCGCCATCGAGGACGGGTCTCGTCCTTCGTCCCCCGCGGTTCGCCGCCGGTGTGCGTCGTGCAGCCTCCGGGCCGGGTCCGCTTCGACCCCGTGCGGCGGGTCCGGGCCGGACCGTACCGGCCCGGTGGTGCCCGCCGGAGGTCCGCAACCCCGCCGAAACCGCTTGCCGCCGGGCTACGATCGATCAGCGGAGACGGGCGGCGGTGCGAAGAACCATGGGAGTGCGGTCCCCGTGCCCGTACAGAGCGCGCGGCCGCGTTGCCCGATCCAGCAGACTTGGGGAGAGATCGTGTTCTACTACCTGCTCAAGTACGTCGTCCTGGGGCCCCTGCTGCGCCTGGTGTTCCGGCCCCGCATCGAAGGGCTCGAGCACATCCCCGAGGACGGTGCCGCCATCGTCGCGGGCAACCACCTCTCTTTCTCCGACCACTTCCTGATGCCCGCGATCATCAAGCGCCGGATCACGTTCCTCGCCAAGGCCGAGTACTTCACCGGCCCGGGCATCAAGGGTCGGCTCACCGCGGCCTTCTTCCACAGCATCGGCCAGATCCCGGTCGACCGGTCGGGCAAGGAGGCGGGGCAGGCGGCGATCCGTGAGGGGCTGGGGGTGCTGAGCAAGGGCGAGTTGCTCGGCATCTATCCGGAGGGCACCCGTTCCCACGACGGGCGGCTGTACAAGGGCAAGGTCGGGGTCGCTGTCATGGCGATCAAGGCGGGCGTCCCGGTCATTCCCTGCGCGATGGTCGGTACCTTCGAGATCCAGCCGCCGGGTCAGACCGTGCCCCGGGTCAAGCGCGTCACCATCCGCTTCGGGAAGCCGCTGGACTTCTCCCGCTACGCCGGGCTCGAAGACCAGAAGGCGGCCATCCGGGCGGTCACCGACGAGATCATGTACGCCATCCTCGGCCTGTCCGAGCAGGAGTACGTCGACGAGTACGCGACCAAGGTGAAGGCGGCACAAAGCGCCGAGCAGCCCCGGAAGTTCCCGCGACGGCAGCGCTGAGCGGGGAATCTGCTCCTGGCCGACAACCCTGGCCCGCACGGAGGTGGTGACCGTAGCCTCGCCCGTATGAGCAGAGGACGAGCGTTCGTACCGGGCGCCAGGGGGCAGTGTCACGGGCGGCATCACGGGGCAGATCGGACGAGCCACGGGGCGGGCCCCGGTCCGCGACGGCTGGAAGGTGACGGCCGCCTCGCGCGGGGGCGGCCGCGGCAGCGCGTGGGGCGCGGGCGTGCGGGAAGCGGTGCTCGACAGAAGCGAGGAGGCGCCCTCGCCGGGGCGCCCGGTGGCGGCTGCGACGTCCTGGTCGACATGGTCGACTGCGGCGTGGAGCGCGCCGCGCGACTGAGGGGCCTCTCGGAGCGGATCGGCTCGGCCGTCGTCGTCTCCAGCGGTGCCGTGTTCCCGGACGGCGAGGGACGCGGCTCCGACACCCGGCACGAGCCCGACGGGTTACCGCCGCAGCCTCCGGTGCCGGTGCCTTGAAGGCTGGGGAGGGTCGCGCCCGGCCCGGCGGCGTACGGGCGGCCGGACCGGAGTCCGGCCGCCCCTGGCATGCCGCGGCCGGTTACGGCTTCGGCGTGGCGTGCGGAGTGCAGGTCACGTCGCGGCGGTCGGTCTTCCCGGTGAGCAGGTAGGTGTCCACCCGCTCGTTGATGCAGGGGTTGACCAGTCCGGTGACGCCGTGGGACCCGGCGCCCTTCTCGGTGATGAGGCGTGAGCCCTTGAAACGCTGGTGCAGCTCGACGGCGCCCTCGTACGGCGTGGCCGCGTCACGGGTGGACTGCACGATCAGCACGGGGGGCAGGCCCTTGCCCGTGCGGACGTCCAGCGGGGTCTGCTGCTCGGCCCGCCAGGTCACACAAGGGAGGTTCATCCAGGCGTTGGCCCAGGTCATGAACGGGTTGTCCCTGTGCAGCCGGGTGTTGTCGCGGTCCCACTTCCGCCAGCTGGTGGGCCACTTGGCGTCCGCGCACTCGACCGCCGTGTAGACGGCGTTGCTGTTCTCCGCGGACGCGTTGCCCGCGACGTCCGACATGTCCGGCGCGGCCGCGTCGATCAGCGCCTGGGTGTCACCTCCCAGGTAGGCGCTCCAGGTCCGGGCGACGGGCGCCCACGCGGAGTCGTAGTACGGAGCGCTCTGGAAGAAGCCGATGAGCTCGGCGGGTCCCACGAGGCCGCCGATCGGCTTCTTCTTGGCCGCCGCGCGCAGCGTCAGCCACGCCTGCTCGACCTTCTCCGGGGTGTTGCCGATGTGGTAGACGGCGTCGTTCTCGGCGACCCACGCCTTCCAGTCGTCCCAGCGGGTCTGGAAGGCCACGTCCTGACCGAGGTTGGCCTCGTACCAGATGTTGTCCTTCGCGGGGTTCACCACACTGTCGACGATCATGCGGCGCACGTGGTCCGGGAAGAGGGTGCCGTAGACCGCGCCCAGGTAGGTGCCGTAGGAGACGCCCAGGAAGTTGAGCTTCTTCTCACCGAGCGCGGCGCGGATGACGTCCAGGTCGCGGGCGGTGTTGGGCGTGGTCATGTGCGGCAGCATGTCACCGCTGCGTTCGGCGCAGCCGTCCGCGTATTCGGCGGCGAGCTTGCGCTGCGCGCGCTTGTCGGCCTCGCTGTCGGGCACCGGGTCGGCCTTCGGCGCCTTGACGAACTCCTGCGGGTCGACGCAGGAGATGGGGGCCGAGTGGCCGACACCGCGGGGGTCGAAACCGACGAAGTCGTAGGCCTTCGCGACCTTCGACCACAGCGGGTTCTTGGTGGCGATGCGCTTCGGGAACGCCATGCCGGAGCCACCGGGGCCGCCGGGGTTGTAGAGGAGTGCGCCCTGCCGCTCGGCCTCCGTACCCGTGCTGACGTGACGGTCGACGGCGAGCTTGATCTGCTTGCCGTGCGGCTCGGCGTAGTCGAGCGGCACGGTCACCCAGCCGCACTGGATGGGAGCGGAGATCGCCCAGTCCGCCGGACAGGCCGTCCAGTCGATGCCTGCCTTCGCCGCGCGGGCCGCGGCGAGCTGGACCCCACGGGCCTCCGCGTTGCCGTGGTGACGGCCGTCGGCGCTGGCTGCGGGCGCGGCTATCGCGCCCGCTATGAGCGTGCCCGCGATCAGAGTGCCGGCCGAGCCGAGCACTGCTGTGCGTCTCAAGTGGAACCTCCCCCTGTGCGTTGCGCCGCTCGTGGCGGCGCAGACGTTCGTGTGTCCAGCGGATCCTTTCGTCTGTGGGGTTGCCGAGAACAGGGCGTACACGTGTTTCTTTACCGAACCAATAACCGGTGCTCCGCGTCCCGCTGAGCGGACCACGGGGTGACCCATGGGACGAAAAGCGGTCCAAACGGACCGGTCAGCGGTGTCAGGCGCCGTCGCGGAGCGGATGGGCAAGGCCCGGCCGACCGGGTTTCCGGGGGCCCTCGGCCGCCCCTGGCCGCCGTGTCAGGCCGACCGCCGGCCGGTGGGCTCGCGGTCCGCC
>NZ_JBEXWB010000135.1:0-15647 GCF_040629645.1 Streptomyces sp. NPDC005899
CATATCCCGCTCCGCGGGATATGCCCCGGCAAGCCGGGTCATAGTGAATGAATTGCGCAAGCGCAATTCGAATTCCGGCGCAAGCGCCGGAATGGAATTCCGTAAACGGAATTCCGGGAGAGAATGCAATTCGCGCAAGCGCTCATTGCGGGCACCCGCGCAAGCGCGGTCGCCTGGGCTGGCAGTAAGAGGAGGTGCATCACGCTGGGGTCTGTGTAGGGCTTGGGGTTCCTGGCCACCACCCCCGCAACGGATGTGACGGACCGTCGGGTCCAATGGGTGCCGGCCTCACCGCAGTGAAGGGTTCCGCTGCGCTCCACCCTGACCACTCCCCCACCCTCGAAACTGCCCGGTCACGCTCACCAAGACCCCACCAGCATACAGGACAACCGGCCGCTCCGGGGTAAGATTCAGCCATGTATCACCCTGGGGGTGAAAGTTGGCGTGCGGGTGATGCATCACGAGGCTCGCCTGTGTAGTGTTTGGGTCCAGACACCACAACCCCGGGCCGCACCACCGCGCCGGGCCCTTCCATTCTGATTACGCGCGACATTCCGCGAAAAGGAGAACACGGGAAATGGCCGTGAAGTTGCGTGACCATCAGATCGAAGCCGTGGCCGCCATTGTGCGGGGCTTCGATATCCCGCCGGGCGGCATCCCCGTGAATGGCCTTCGCGGGCAGGTGCACGCCGCGTGTGGCACGGGAAAGACCATCATTGCGGCGACGTCGGCGAAGCGCCTTGTGCCCAAGGGCCGCATTCTCGTTCTGGTGCCGACGCTGGACCTGCTGACGCAGACGGTGCAGGCGTGGCGCGAGGCCGGGCACACGGGGCCGGCGGTTGCGGTGTGCAGCCTCACCGACGACCCGGAGCTGTGGAACCTCAAGGTGCGCTCCACCACGAATCCCGTGCAGCTGGCGCTGTGGCACAGCTCGGGGCCGGTCACCATCTTCGGGACGTACGCCTCGCTGGGGGTCCTGGCGGAGGCGTTCGAGGGCGCCTACGGGCAGCAGCTGGACCCGATGGACCTGACGGTGGTCGATGAGGCCCACAGGACAAGTGGCTCGATGGGTAAGGCGTGGGCCGACGTCCACAACCAGGGCGTCATCCCCTCGCACCGGCGGCTGTACCTGACAGCCACTCCGCGGATCTGGGAGGAGCGCCTGAACCGGGACGTCGCGGAGGGGGTGCGTGACCCGCTGCCGCGTGAGATGGCGGCCTCCATGGATGACGAGCGGGTCTTCGGGCCGGTCCTGTACAAGCTCTCGTTGGCGTCGGCCGTGTCGCGCAAGCTGCTTGCGCGGTACCAGATCATCGTGCTGGAGCTCCAGGACCCGGTCGTCACCCCGGAGCGGCTGATGAGCGAGGAGCGGCACAGCGAGAGGGTGCGCGGTGAGCGGCTTGGGGCGTTGCAGGCGGCGCTGCTGCACACGATGGCGGAGCACCACCTCCAGACGTGCATCACCTTCCACCACCGAACGATAGAGGCGCAGGCGTTCGCGGAGGGCCTGGAGCGTGTCGCCAAGCGGCTGCACGCTGACCAGCCTGAGAAGTACCCGGCGCGCATCTGGGCGGACTGGCTGTGCGGCGAGCACGTCCCCGAGCGCCGACGGGGGGTTCTGGGCGAGTTCGGGTCCACGGCGCTGCGGGCTGTCCTGTGCAACTGCCGGGTCCTGGGTGAGGGCGTCGACATCCGGGCGGTGGACTCGGTGGCCTTCCTGGACCCCAAGGGCGCTCCGCACGACATCGTCCAGGCGATCGGCCGGGCGCTGCGTCAAAAGCCCGGACAGGGGAAAGTCGCTTCTCTGATCGTGCCGGTATTTCTCCAGCCCGGAGAGGAGCCGGAAGAAATGTTCACCTCCGGATCGTATCGGCCTTTGGTGAAGGTATTGGAGGGTCTGCGCGCTCACGACGAAGAGGCGATCGAATTGCTCGCGATCCCTCAGGAGCCTCAGAAAGACGTTGTGCAGCCGTCTAGGCACATCGGTTCGGCGCCTGAGGAAGACGAGGATGAATCCCGTTTGTTGCTTCGTTTTGCGGCTCCTCGTGACCCGGTGATGGTCGCGGACTGGATTTCCTTCAACGTCATCGACACCGAGCGTCAGGACTGGGCGCGCGGCTGGTCGGCGCTCAAGACGTTCACGGAGCGTGAGCTGCACGCCCGAGTTCCGTACGGGTTCAAGGAGGGGGCGTTTCCGCTTGGGACCTGGGTCGCAGAACAGCGAAGGGCGTACGGGGCGGGGCAGATGACCGGCAAGCGGGCGCAGCGGCTGGAGAAGCTGGGCATGGTCTGGAGCGTGGCGGATGAGCGGTTCCAGGAGAACCTGGAGGCCGCCAAGGCGTACTACGAGCAGCACTGGACGCTGTGCGCGCCCCGGTCCGCCACCATGCTGGACCGGCCGGTGGGGCAGTGGTTGTCGAACCTGCGGCGTCCGGGTGCGCTGGAGGGCCACCCCGAGTGGAAGACGGCGCTGGAGGCCGTGGATGAGCACTGGGACCCCGCGTGGCCGGCGGAGTGGCAGAGGCACTACGCCGCGCTGCGGGAGCTGCTGACGGATGAGGAGGACCACTCCGACGTCCTGCCGGGCTTCACCGTGCACGGCATGGACGTGGGCAAGTGGCTGGCGAAGCAGCGTCAGCACACGGTCTGGGCGGGGCTGATGGACGGGCAGCGCGAGCTCCTGGAGGCGGTTGGCATCGTGCCGCTGCCCCCGGAGAAGGCGGAGCCCGCCAAGGCCCCCAAGAAGGCTGTGAGCGCCTTCGAGAAGGGCGTAGCGGCCCTGGAGCAGTACACGGCCCGGGAAGGCTCTGTGAAGGTCCCCAGGGCCCACGTAGAGCGACTTGAGGACGGGAGCGAGGTGAAGCTCGGGGTGTTCCTCAGCAACAGCAAGAGTCGCCGGGCCAAGCTGACCGCCGACAAGCTCGCCGCGCTGGCCGGTCTCGGGCTGGAGTGGGCGGCTGCGGAAGGAGCAGCGTGATGACTACACCCGGGGAAGAGCGGCGCGTGCAGGAGGCCGTGCGGCGGCACGCCCGCACCAGGGCCTTCGCAGAGGCGGAGGACGTCATCTCGGTTGTGCTGGCCGACCCTGGGGTGCGGGAGGCGCGGGAGCGGGTGGAGGCGGCGGAGACGGAGCTGGGGATGGAGCTGTGCGCCCGTCTGCAGCCGTTCCAGGACCGCTACGACCAGGCCGTGGCGGAGGGCGACGCGGACGGGTTCGCCGGGCTCTGTGGGGGCAAGCACGGCCGCTGGGGGCGGATCTGTGTCCTGCCCGGCGGGCACGAGACCTCGATGGAGGAACCGCACTGGGGCCGCAACAGCGAAGGCCGGCCGATCGCGTGGGTGGGCAGCGCACCTGACGACTGGTGAGCAGCGGTGAGACCGGCGGAAGGACCCCGGGGCGCGCGGGCGGCCCGGGGTCCTTCGCTGTCTGGGGCCAGGGGCACCGGCCCCAGGCTCTACACGCACTGGGGTGCGATGCCGGGGGTCCTGGGCCGCGAGCATCGCACTGGTGTGCGTGTAGGCCCTGGGCTCTTCGGGGTGCTCCCCCGGCAAACTGCGTGGCGGCCGGGGCTGGTCGGGGAGTCGGGGGTAGGTCGTGGTTCCCGGCAGGGAGAGCTGAACCATCTGACTTGGCTCGTGGCGGACTTTAAAGATACGGCCAGCGTGAGCACCTGTCCGCGCTGGTGAGCGCGCTGGACGCGACGTGGAAGCTGATGGCCGAACGGCTGGAGGAGGCCGGGAAGGAGGCGAAGGTCTCCATCGAGGTCCAGCCGAACGGGCGGGCGAAGCTGAACGTGGACGCGCTCGGCGCGCTCGGCGAGCCCAAGAGCCTGCGGTGGCTGCGCCGGCGGGTGGAGCGGATGCTGCCGAAGGTCGACCTGCCAGACCTGTTGTTCGAGGTGCACGGCTGGACCGGGTTCCTGGACGCGTTCGTGCACCTGGGGGACGGCACCATCCGCATGAAGGACCTGCACACGTCGCTGGTGGCGCTGCTGGTGTCGGAGGCGTGCAACATCGGCATGACTCCGGTAACCAACCCTGCCATCGAGGCCCTGACCCGGTCCCGGTTGGTCCATGTCGACCAGTTCTACCTGCGGGCCGACACGATCGCCGCGGCGAACGCGAAGCTGATCGCCGCCCAGGCCGAGGTGCCCATCGTGAGGTACTGGGGCGACGGGCTGCTGGCGTCGGTGGACGGGCTGCGGTTTGTCGTGCCCGTGCGCACGATCAACGCCGCGCCGTCGCCGAAGTACTTCGGCTTCAAGCGCGACATCACCTGGCTGAACGCCGTAAACGATCAGGTCGCGGGCATCGGGCAGATGGTGGTGCCGGGTACACCGCGCGACTCGCTGCACATCCTGGACGCGCTGCTGAACCTGGACGGCGGGGTGAAGCCGGAGATGGTGGCGACCGACAACGCCTCCTACTCGGACATGGTGTTCGGCCTGTTCAAGATCCTCGGCTACAACTTCAGCCCGCGGTTCCGCGACCTTGACAACCAGCGGTTCTGGCGGGCCACCATGCCTGGCGTGGAGACGGGCACGTACGGGCCGCTGGAGGACTTCGCCCGAAACCGGGTCAACCTGAACAAGGTGATCACGCACTGGCCGGACATGCTGCGGGTGGCCGGCTCCCTGGTCACCAACCAGGTCCGTGCCTACGACCTGCTGCGGATGTTCGGCCGCGACGGACGCCCCACTCCGCTGGGGCAGGCGTTCGCCGAGTACGGGCGGATCGCCAAGACCCTGCACCTGCTGGCCGTGGTCGACCCGGTCGACGACACCTACCGCAGGCAGATGAACCGGCAGCTCACCGTGCAGGAGTCCCGCCACAAGCTCGCCCGGGACGTGTGCCACGGCAAGCGCGGCACCATCCACCAGGCGTACCGGGACGGCATGCCCGCCCTCGTCTCGGGGTGCGACATGAGGCGACGGTGTTGCCGAACGGCTGGCTGTCTTTCGAAGGCAAGCCCTATCGAACTCCGTCAGGAGCAGCGGTGGCCGCAGCAGGGTCACAGGCTGACGGCTGGACTGCATGGCGGCGAGTGCGTGACGGCGTGATCATCGGCTCCCTTCGCCAGGCGTAGTAGGCACGTGACTGAGGTTGGGGCGTGAGGCGACGTCTGCTGCTGCACGCCTCAACCGATCACCGGAGTCAACTTCCGCGCCGCGACACGCCCGAGAAATTCCCATACCCACGGCTCCTCGCACACCACGATCCGTGACCGCTCTGCCGGCTACGTGCATCTCCGGTCTCGCTGGACAAGTTCGGATAAGACCAGCTCGGCGCGCTCGGCCTGGTCCTCAACGCCGTGGTGCTGTGGACCACGAAGTACATCGACGCCGCTGTGGCGCAGCTCCGCGCCGAGGGCCACGAGATTCACGACGAGGACGTCGCCCGGCTCTCGCCGCTGAAGCACAAGAACCTCAATGTGCTGGGCCGTTAGAGCCTGTTTCTGAACTTCGAACCCGCTGTCCCGTCCCGTTCGACCTTCTCGCCTCACGCCTCGGTGACCAGGGGATAGACAAATCGCAGTGAAAAGACAGCTCTCGAAGTACCGAGGAGCTGTCCGGTCGACCATGCCAAGTGCCCGATGGTGGCAAGGGCAGCTGACGTTGACTGCGGGTAAGGCGCTCCTCCTCGCGGCATCCTGTCCGCGAGGAGGAGGGACGAGTCTCTTTACCACCACTCCTTCGTCGCCCCTGAGAACCAGGGAGCGAGCGGCGGGAACAGGCTGGGCCGCAGCCAGTTGGGCTGCGCCGGGCCGCGGGTCAGTTCTGCTCGGGACGCTCGATCGACACCTGGGGCAGCTTTCGGTCCAGCCATCCGGGCAGCCACCAGGCCCGTTTGCCAAGCATCTGCATGACGGCGGGGACGATCAGGCAGCGGATGACCACCGCGTCGAGCAGGATGGCGACGGCCAGGCCGAGACCGAACTGCTGGAGCATGCGGTCCGAGCTGAGGACGAAGGCTCCGAAGACGAACATCATGATGGCCGCGGCCGCGGTGATGACCTTGCCGGTCGACGCGAGTCCTTCCCGAACGGACTGGGCCGGATCCTTGGTGCGCATCCATTCCTCGTGGATGCGGGAGACGAGGAAGACCTCGTAGTCCATGGAGAGCCCGAAGACGATCGCGAAGATCAGCGCGGGAATGAACGCCTCGATGGGACCCGGCTGTGCTCCGAACCAGCCGTGTTGGAACACCAGGGTGATCACGCCGAGGGCGGCGGAGATGGACAGCAGGTTGAGGATCGCCGCCTTGACGGGGATCCAGATCGACCGGAAGACCAGCAGGAGCAGGAGCGAGGAGACGCCGACGACCACGGCGACGAACAGCGGCAGCCGGTCGGCGAGTGTCTCGGAGACGTCCTGGGAGGCGGCCGTGGCACCGCCGACGAGTACCTCGGCGCCGGTGGCGTGTTCGAGGGGTGGGGCCACGTCGTCGCGCAGGTGGTGGACGAGGTCCACGGTTCCCTCTGCCTGCGGGGAGGTCGTCGGGTAGACGAAGACGGTGGACAGGGCGCCGTCCTTGGAGGGCATCGCGGGACTGGCCTCGGCGACGCCGTCGGTGGTGGCGAGCTTCGCCTGGACGGTCTTCCCGGCGTTCTGGTCGCCCTTGACCAGCACGATGAGCGGACCGTTGAAGCCGGGGCCGAAGCCCTCGGCGAGCAGGTCGTACGCCTGCCGGGATGTGGTGTCCTTCGGGGTGTTGCCGGCGTCGGCGAAGCCCAGGCGCATGCTGAGAGCCGGTGCGGACAGGGCCAGCAGGGCGATCACGCCGACCAGCAGGGTCGGGATGGGTCGGCGCTGCACGGTGCGGGCCATGGCGCGCCAGCGGTTGCCCTCGGTCTTGCCCTTCGCGGTGGCCTTGGCCTGCTGCCTCAGGACATGGCGCTGGATGCGCCCGCCGAACAGAGCAAGGAGTGCGGGCAGCAGCACCAGGGAGGCGGCCATCGTGACCAGGACGGTGATGGCCACCGCGAGGGCGATGCCCTGCAGGGAGCCGAGTCCGAGGGCGACCAGGCCGAGGAGGGCGACGATGACCGTGCAGCCGGCGAAGAAGACCGTGCGGCCCGCCGAGTCGAGGGCCTTGCGGCCGGCTTCGGCGGGCTGCGCGCCGGCGAGGAGTTCGTGGCGGTACCGGTAGAAGATCAGCAGGGCGTAGTCGACGCCGACACCGAGCCCGACGAGCATCAGGATGGGCGGGGTGAAGTCGGCGACGGTGAAGATGTGCGAGGCCAGAGCGATTAGCCCGATGGCGCCGCCGACCGCGAACAGCGCCGTGATCAGCGGCAGCGAGGCCGCGAGCAGCGAGCCGAACAGCAGCACCAGGATGACCAGCGCGGCCACGATCCCGGCGAGTTCGGCGGTCGGCGGATCCTGGTCCTGCGCGTTGCGCGCCGCCTCGCCGCCCACCTCGACCTGAAGGTCGTCGGTGGCGATGTGCTGTGCGACATCGATGACCTCGGCGACGTCCTCCTTGGGGACCTCCTCGGTCTTGCCGGCGAGCGTGACGGATGCGTAGGCGATCGTGCCGTCGTTCGAGATCGCCGAGGCGTCGGCGAAGGGGCTGCGCACGTCGGCGATGCCCGCCATCTGCATCACTTCGGCCAGCATCGGCTCGATGCGGGCCTTCGCGCTCTTGATGCCTGCGGCATCCTTGAAGACGATCTCGACACTGTCGCCCGCCTGGTCGCTGCCATGCTTCTTGAACAGGTCGGTGGCGGCCTGGGAGTCGGTTCCGGGCAGCGTGAAGTCGTTCTTGTACGCGGATCCGGCCGCGGTGGAGCCCAGCGTGATGACAGCAAGGACGGCCACCCACAGGGCAAGGGCGGCCCAGCGATGACGTTGCGCCCAGCCCGCCAGCGCGCCGAACCGGCCGACAGGCGCAGACGACGTACCGGGCGGGGGCGGGGCAAGGGACGCGGTGGAGCCGCGGGGGGAAGACATGTGCCTACCTCGAATTCGAGCGAGTGCTACCTGGAGCCATCGCCACGCCCACGACCGCCCCGGCGAGCGCGGGGACACCAAGCGCGAGCCCGGCGAACACACCGCTGACCGTGATCGAGAACGTTCCGGCGGCGGTGATCAGCAGAATCCCGGCCGCGGTACCCACCAGCGCGCCGACGACGGCAGCACTGATCCGGGTGGGAGCAAAGGGCGACGACATACCCTCGATCCTGCTGGCGCCCACCGGATGCGGGCGTCGGCCCACGGCAGACACTCGGCCGCGACCGATGTACTCCAGCAGATGTACATCCCGGGCCACCGCGTACACCCCTGGCACGCACCCTCGCCGCAAACCGGCACATAAGCCAACGTGCGGCATCCCTGGCCGGGCAGAATGAAGCAGTGATCCACCTCGATGCCACCCGCTTCCGACTACCCACCGGGCGCCACGCCGACCTGGCCCTCGCCGGGATCGTGCTCGTGCTGTGCGGGGTGGCCGAAGGGCAGCGGCTCGGCGCGCAATGGCACGCCAGCGCCTCCTTGATCGCCTCCTGGCTCCTGGCGGTCCTGGTGTGCGCGGCACTGCCGCTGCGCCGCCGCCGTCCGGTGGCGGCGGGCTTGTTCACCGTGCTCGGCACCGGCGCCTACCACCTGCTGAGCACAGTCGACGGCCCACTGGTGATCATCCCCATCGCCGCGCTGTACGCGCTGGCGGCACAGGGACGAATCCAGGTGTCCGTCGCCCTCGCCGCGGTCATGGTCATCGGTGTGGGTGCGGGCGCACTCGTCGGCACCGGCGACGTCACCGGCACAGCGGTCTTCATGCTCACCGGCTGGCTGATCGCGGTGCTAGCGCTGGGCGCGATGCGCCACGGCCGGCTCGCCTACGCCGAAGAACACGGCAGACTGCGCGCCACCCAGGAGCGACTGCGCATCGCCCGCGAACTGCACGACGTCATCGGCCACACCATGTCCATGATCCACGTACAGGCGTCCTCCACGCTGCACCGGATGCCGAACAACCCCGACCTGGCACCGGAGGCGCTGACCGCCATCAAACAGAGCAGCAAGGACGGCCTGCGGGACCTGCGCGCCACGCTCGGCGTGCTGCGCCAGGCCGACGAGGCGGCCCCGACCGCACCCGCTCCGGGACTCTCCCGCATCGGCGAGCTGGTCTCCGCGGCGAAGCGGGCGGGCCTGGACGTGCGCATCGAGCGCCACGGCACCGTGGCGCCGCTGCCCGCAGCAGTGGACCTCGCCGCCTACCGCATCGTGCAGGAATCCCTGACCAACGCCGTCCGGCACAGCGGCGCCCGGCACGTCGTCGTCGACCTCCACCACGCCGACCGGCAGGTGACCCTTCGCGTCACTGACGACGGCCACGGTGCGGCACGCCCCGCACACGGCAGCGGCATCGCCGGCATGACCGAACGCGCACATGCCCTGGGCGGAACACTGAGCACCACCGCCGGCCCCGCGGGCGGATTCACCGTCCGGGCACGGCTACCGTTCCCGGACCACCACGAGCCGATCGGCGGAGCAGCTGATGATCCAGATTCTGCTGGCGGATGACCAGCGCCTCGTCCGTGCGGGGATCCGCGGCATCCTCGACGACGAGGACGACCTGCACGTGGTCGGCGAGGCCGCCGACGGACACACCGCCCTCACCGCCTGCCGCGAACTGCACCCCGACGTGGTCCTGATGGACATCCGCATGCCCGGCATGGACGGACTGGAAGCCGCCCGCCGCATCGCCGCCGACCAGCAACTGGTGGCAGTGAAGGTGGTGATGCTGACCACGTTCGACCTCGACGAGTACGTGTACGGAGCCCTGCGCTCCGGCGCCACCGGATTCCTCCTCAAGGACACCGAACCCGACGAACTCCTGCGCGCAGTCCGCGTCGCCGCCCAAGGCGACGCACTCATCACTCCCTCCATCACGCGCCGCCTCATCGCCGAATTCGCCGACCGCCCCGCCAACGCCCGCACACCCGACCGCCGCCTCGATGCCCTGACCAGCCGCGAACGCGAAGTCATGCGACTGATCGCCGCCGGCCGCACCAACGACGAGATCGCCACGCAACTGGTGGTCTCCCCACTGACCGCGAAGACTCACGTCAGCCGCATCATGGCCAAACTCGGCGCCCGCGACAGATCCCAAGTCGTGGTCATGGCCTACGAATACCGCATGGTCAGCCCGGGCTGGCTCGAGGACTAGCTCGACACCTGCCACCACCCGCGGTCTGGTCGTGCGACGAGTGGCTGCAGGACGCCGACAACCGCGTTGCCCGGGGGCTTGTCGACTGCATGCACTCCTGGCTGAGATCGCCGCGCTCCCCGTCTCAGAGCCTGCTTTCGAAGTCTAAGTGCGGTTTTCGCAGGTCAGGAATCGACCGGGGGGTGGCTTCGTGAGGCTGTCAGTGGCCCAGAGGGGGCCCGCTGGTAGCCGGAGCCGACCCGCGAGGCCAGGGCGGGGCGTCGGTGTGGGGGAACGGCTGACTGGCAGTCCGGGGGCGTGTCAGAGTGGAGCTGAGCCGGTTTTGTGCGGAGTCCGGTCCGTGCTCTTCCCGAAGAACGGCTTCAGTGCCCGATGGGAGCGCGGGGCGGGGGCTGTCCGGCCCGTCGGGACTGGCGTTGAGTAATACGCCTGGTCATGAGGGTGATCGCGGCCCAAGTGATCAACGATTCCGAGTGCTGTATCAGCCTTTCGTAGTCGCGGGCATGACGCCGGGCGTGCATGATCCAGGCGATCGACCGCTCAACCACCCAGCGGCGCTTGATCACCACGAAGCCCTTCGCGCCCTTGGGCCGGCTGACCGTCTTGAGGGTCAGGTTCAGGTACTTCTTCGCCCAGCCGCCCATCTTCGGGCCCGCGTAGCCAGAGTCGGCCCAGACGATCGTGATCTCCGGGTGCATCAGGCGGAGCCGAACAGTACTTCCTTCGCCGCGTCACGGTCGGTCATGTCCGCCGGGCTGACCATGACGAATAGCGGCAGGCCGTGCGTGTCCACCACCAGGTGACGCTTGCGGCCGTTGATCTTTTTCGCGCCGTCGTAGCCCCGCGAGTCCTTGCCGACTGTCTCTGCGGCTTTGACCGACCCGTCTGCCGACTCGGCAAACGGTTGCCGCAGCCGTATCCGGCGACGAATCCGGGCGCGGCGGCGTTAGAGGTTCAACCGGCATGGCAGCTGCCTGGCCAGCAGCGACCCGTCTGAGATTGGCTCAAGCGCGACTCGCGGCATCATTGCCGCACGAGCTCCAGCACCTGCCCACACCTAGCGCCGAAGGTGGCGCGGAGCAGGTCCGCGGCGTCGGAGTCCTGGTCGAACAGCGACTGCATGTCGATCGCCAGCATGACGGCGAAGGTCATCGCGCTACCGAAGAACTCCTGAATCTGCTCATCCCGCAATGCTGCTTCGTCGCGGAGGAAGCGGTAGATCTGCAGGAAACCGTCGCGTACCGCTGCACCGATCGCTGGTTCAGCCCCGGAAACGAACCCTTGCAGTAGGACGGTGTGCAGTCCCCGCTTGGCGGCGAGGTCGAAGAAGCGCTCACCAATGGCATGCGCGGCGGTGTCCTCCGGCGCGAGTGCCGCGAGCGTTTCGCGCCACTCGTCGAGGAGGGTCGCCAACGTGTCCGCGAAGACTTCCAGGAAGAGCGCTTCTTTCGTACCGAACATCCGCACAACGTAGGGCTGGCTGATGCCGGCTGCTGCGGCGATCTGGTCAGTCGTGGTGCCGTGGTAGCCACGTCGTCCAAAGAGATTGCGGGCTGCGTCCAGGATCAGTCCGCGCCGCTTTGCGGCAGGCATACGGCTGCCGGAGGTGGTGCCGTCAGTGGGTTCATTGCTCATGTTGACAAGGTATCAACGGATAACTACCGTAGCTAGTAATCATACGATTACCTCTAACCGGAGTTCACGTGAAGCGTTCTGTCCCGGTCTGGCTCGCTGTCGTAGCCGCGTCCCTCCCGATGTTCATGGCCACGCTCGACAACCTCGTCGTCACAAGCGCTCTGCCGGCCGTGCACGCCGACCTCGGTGCCTCGGTCGAGGAGCTGCAGTGGATCACGAACGCGTACACGCTCGCCTTCGCCGCGCTCATCCTTCTCGCCGTCGCCCTCGGTGACCGACTCGGCCGCCGGCACCTGTTCATCGCAGGCATCGCGGTCTTCACCGTCTCATCGGTCTTCGCCGCGCTGAGCGCCGACCCGACGGCGCTCATCGTCTGGCGCACGGTCGAAGGTGCCGGCGCCGCCGCGATCATGCCGCTCTCTCTGACCCTCCTCGTCGCAAGCGTGCCGGACCGCCTCCGCGCCGTCAGCATCGGCATCTGGAGCGGAATCTCCGGTCTAGGCGTCGCGCTCGGCCCGCTCGTCGGTGGCGCCGTCGTGGAGAACTGGAGCTGGGAGGCCATCTTCTGGCTCAACGTCCCCGTCGGCATCATCGCGGTCCCGCTGGCGATCTTCGCGCTGCCGAACACCCGTGGCGCCCGGGTCCCTGCCGACGTCCTCGGCGTCCTGCTCGCTGGCCTCGGCGTCCTCGGGCTCGTTTTCGGCGTCGTCCGCGGAAACGAAGCCGGCTGGACGAGTGGCGAGGTGCTCTCCGGGCTGATCAGCGGCGCCGTGCTGCTGGTCGCGTTCATCCTCTGGCAGGCACACACGTCCGCACCGCTCCTACCGCTCCGGCTCTTCCGCGACCGCAGCTTCACGCTCGCCAACATCGTTGCGATGACGTTCTCGTTCGGGGCCTTCGGTGCGGTCTTCATCCTCATCCAGTTCCTGCAGGTCGTGCAGGGTCGCAGCCCGCTCGAGGCCGGCGTCTGGACGACGCCGTGGACGCTCGCGCCGATGATCGTGGCGCCGCTCGCCGGGATTTTCGCCCCCAGGGTCGGCACGCGTGCGCTCATCACCGGCGGGATGGTCCTCCTCGCTGGCGGGCTGTTCTGGATGGCGGGAACGCTGGCCGCCGACGCGACCTTCCTCACGCTGCTGCCGGGCTTCGCACTCGCGGGAATCGGAATGGGTGCTGTGTTCGGACCAATCTCGACCGTCGTGCTCGCCCGGATGCCCCAGCACGACCACGCGAAGGCGTCCGGAGCGAACTCCACCCTTCGCGAGATCGGGGTCGCGCTCGGGATCGCCGTCCTCACTGCGGTCTTCACTGGCAACGGCGGCCAACTCACGCCCACCGGGTACGTCGACGCGGCGCAGCCGGCCGTTATGGTCGGTGCCGCCGTGGTCGCGGCCAGCGCGATCATCGCCGTGTTCCTACCCTCTGGGCGAGGAAGCGCATCCAACGGTACCGCTGCACAAGACCCTGCGGCAGCTGCACCGGAGCCCGCTTCTGCTGCCCTGCGCTAGAGCCCGTAGCCACCGAGGTCGAGCCCGCGCAAGTACCAATGGCCGCTAACCAGAAGGCCGACGAGGACCCGCGGCAGCCGCAGGTCGTTGAGGATGAACTCCTGCCCGGCCTCCCCGTGGCCCGCCAGGTCGGGCAACCCGCTGGTCGCTGTCGCGCCCCAACTCCACGACGTGGTGGTGCTTTCGGGCCGCGGTTACTGGAGGCGGCAGGAGCGTTCCGCGGAGACCAACGCCGCACGCCTGGACTTCCTCGCCCGCGTCGACGGCCCTGCGCCCCCACGACACTGCGCAGAATTCGCCTGGCTGGGCACGGGTCGGCGGGAGAAGGGCCCAAGGCCCGGGTGCAGGCGGCCATCGAGTCTGGCGGCTTTGCCGTCATCGACCCCTCCTGCGGGCATGGCCACCTCTCCGAATCCGACCGACACCCTTGCCTGCCACCGCGCCGAGCGACGGCATAGACATCCCAGGCGACCGAAGCGACCCAAAACGATCGCCAGCCGCATTCCGTGGTCTTTCCATACAGCTGACCACCCAACCAGATAGGGGACTCACCGATGTCAGAGCGCCATCCCATCCTGATCACCGGAGCCGCTGGCCACGTCGGCGGTGTGAGTCGAACGATCGTCGACATGCTGCTTGACCAAGGCCACCCCGTGCGCGCGTTCGTGCGGCAGGACGACGACCGCGCGCAGGCACTCCGCCAGGCCGGCGCCGAGGTCTTCGTCGGAGACCTGCTCACCATCGCCGACGTGACAGCCGCACTGAAGGGCGTCCGGCGCATCTACTTCAGCATGAGCCTGACGCCGTACTACACCGACGCCGTCAGCCTCATGGCCGCGGCGGCGCGGACCCAGGGCGACATCGAGATCTTCGTCAACATGTCCGAGTACGAGCAGTCGTTCATGACGTTCGAGAAGATGACCGCACCGGAGCAGGAACGACGTGCATGGCTCGGCGGACTCGTCGCGGACTGGTCGCCGCAGCAGCGCGCCCACTGGATCGCCGAGCAGGTGCTGGAGTGGTCCGGTCTCCCGACCGTCAACATCCGGGCGGCCATGTTCGTCGAGAACCCCCTGATGACCTGGCTGGCACTGGAGCCGCTGAGCAACGGTGAACTGCGCCTGCCCTTCGGCCACCACCGGCTCGCGCCCATCGCGGGTTACGACGTGGCGGAGGCGTGCGCGAAGATCCTGGCCGACCCCGCTCCGCACATCTCGAAGTCGTACGAGCTCAACGGTCCGGAACTTAAGGACATGCACGGGTTCGCAGAGGACTTCGGGGCTGTGCTGGGACGCCAAGTCACCTACGTACCCGAAGAGGTCGAAACCTGGAACGAGACCTACGTGGACCCTGCCATGGCAGAGATTCCCCACACCGCGGAGCACATGAAGACCCTGACCCGGCTGGTGGGCGGCGGCGGATACCTCGGCGTCAGCGACCAGCTCCAAACCCTGCTCGGGCGACCGCCAAAGACCGTGCGCTGGGCGCTGGAGAACCATCTGCGCATCCAGAATCTGGCGGCCGGTTAAGAGGTCGTTTTGGCCAAGCAACGGCCTCACGACGTCATGACGTCATGAAGGCGGAGCCATGCGCCGCCGCAGATGCCCATAGGGGCCCTCGTCGGACTGGCCGTCATCCGCGGCGCCCGGATAGGCGGGAGAGTGTGAGCCGAGGGCCCCACGGGCCCGGAGGCCGTCAAGGTCGGGCAGGTAAATCCTGGCAGGGACTGGAGCGGGGCGGCTTCGGTGGCACGGATGTGCGTCAGGTCCTCGGGGCTGGCACCAAGAGGGCCGCGAGCGGTCACGCGGTGCATCGTGCGGGGGCGCTTGGCTCACTATCACGCTCCTGCCCCCGACATCCTGGCAGCGCTCCTCAACGACATCGGCATCCCCACCACCGCCGGTCGCACCGCCGCGATTCGGCAGCACGTGCTGGAGATGGCCGCCCCGGTTGTCGCGGAGGCTCTGAGCTATCACCGGGTCACCACGGCCAAGCTGGCCTCCGAAGCCTGAGGCACCTGGAGCCGATACGCCTCTGGGGACCACTGGCGGTCACCACCAGGGTGGACTCCTCGGAGAACTGGTGACAGTTGAATACGCGAGCCCACCAGTACCGAGGCCGTAGCAGTTCCGTTCGCCGAACGGTCACGGTGACCGCTCTGCGAACGCTTCGGCGAACTTCGCGTTTGGGACACTGGCGGGTTGGCCTGCGGCTTCTGGGTTTAGAAACAGGCACTTACCTTGTCGTTTATGGTCCGGCGTCGAACGCGGCTCGAACTTGGTCGGCGTTTTCGCTGTTCAGCGGACTTGAAGGCGGCCTTCGTCTGATCCTGGG
>NZ_JBEXWB010000136.1:0-15418 GCF_040629645.1 Streptomyces sp. NPDC005899
CTCGGCGCGGGCGGGCGCGGGTCGCGGGGCGGGCGGCGTGCGGGTCGCCAGGTGACCGGCCAGCGCGCGCGGTGTCCTGAGGAGGAACACGTCCCGCGGCGCGACGGGCAGTCCGAGCGCCCTGGCCCGGTTGATCACGGTGATGGCCACGATGCTGTCACCGCCGGCCGTGAAGAAGTCGGTGTCACCGTCCACGGCGGCCGCGCCGGGCAGCGCGTCGGCGAAGATGCCGACGAGTGCGGCGAGCGCGGGCCCGCCGTCGGCCACCGGCGTCTCGTCCCGGGCGGCACGCACGGCCAGGGCCCGCCGGTCCAGCTTGCCGTTGACCGTCAGCGGCAGGGCGTCGATCGCCAGGACCCGTCCGGGCACCATGTGCGCGGGCAGCGTCGCGGACAGGAGTCCGGTGAGATCGGTGGGCGGCCGGCCCACGACGTGCGCCACCAGGTGGTCGCCGCTGTCCGCCACGGTGACGGCGGCGTCGGCCACGCCGTCGACCGCCCGGATCGCGGCCTCGACCTCGCCGAGTTCGATGCGGAAGCCCTTGAGCTGCACCTGGTCGTCGGCGCGCCCGGTGAACTCCAGCTCGCCGTCGAGCGTGCGCCGGGCGAGGTCGCCCGTGTGGTACATGCGGGAGCCGTCACCCGCGAACGGGTCCGCGACGAACCTGCCCGCGGTGAGCCCCGGCCTGCCCAGGTAGCCGAGGGACACCTGGTCGCCCGCGACGTAGACGGCACCCACCCGGCCCGGCGGCACCTGCCGGAGCCGGTCGTCGAGCAGGTAGGTGGACAGGCCGGGGACCGGGCCGCCTATCGGGCTGGCGTCGCGGCCGAGGTCCGCGTCGGTGAGCACCCGGTGGGTGACGTGGACGGTGGTCTCGGTGATGCCGTACATGTTGACCAGTCGGGGCGAGGCGGTGCCGTGCCGCTCGGCCCAGGGGCGCAGCCGGCTCACGTCCAGGGCCTCGCCACCGAAGATGATCCGGCGCAGCGCCGGGAGCGGCTCACCGGCCCGCCGGTCGGCCTCGGCGAACTGGTGGAACGCCGACGGGGTCTGGTTGAGCACGGTCACCCCGCGCTCGCGCACCAGCCGGTGGAAGTCGAGCGGGGACCGGGTGAGGCCGTACTCCGGTACCAGCAGTTCGCCGCCGTGCGCCAGCGCCCCCCACAGCTCCCAGACCGCGAAGTCGAAGGAGTAGGAGTGGAACTGCACCCACACGTCGTGCGGGCCGAAGTCCATGAGCGCCCGGGTGTTCGCCAGGAGGGAGACGACGGCGGAGTGCGGGACGACGACGCCCTTGGGCCTGCCGGTCGAGCCGGAGGTGTAGATCACGTAGGCCGGATCGTGCGGGCGGGCCTCCGGCGCGGCATGCGGCGCCCGGTCCTGCGGCGCGGGCCCCTCCCCCATCACGAGTACGCGGGGCCGCGCGCCGTCCGGCCGGCCCGAGAGCCGTGTGAAGCGGTCACGCTGCTCCCGGTCCACGAGCACGACCTGCGGAGCGGCGTCGGCGAGGATGTACTCCAGGCGTTCGTCGGGGTAGGCCGGGTCGAGCGGCACGTAGGCGCCGCCGGCGGTGACGACGGCGATCAGCGCGGTCACCTGTTCCGGGGAGCGCGGGAGGGCGACCGCGACACGGGTGCCCGGCCCGGCCCCGGCCGCTCGGAGCGCCGAGGCCGTCTCGTCCCGCGCCTGCGCCAGCTCGCGGTAGGTCAGCGACCTGGTGGTGCCGTCGAGACGGCACAGGGTGACGGCGGTGGCGGCCGGGTCGAGGTCCGCGGCGGCGTCGAACAGCGCGCCCAGCGTCGTCGGCGTGACCGGCGCGTGCCGTCCCTCCCGGGGTGCCAGGTCCTGGACCGGCGCGTCCGGCCGGGCCAGCAGGCCGGCGAGGGTCCGGCTGAACGTCCCGAGGACGGTCCGGGCGCCCGCCTCCCGCAGCAGCGCGCCGTCGTGGATGAGGTTGAAGCGGAGGCCGCCGGCGGGTGTGCGCTCCACCACCAGGGTCAGGGGGTAGTGCGGAGCGCCCTCGTTCCGGATCCCGGTCACGGCCAGCTCGTCACCGGGTCCTCCTCGCAGCCCGTCCACATCGGCCGGGACGTCGAACACGACCAGGGTGTCGAAGAGGGGTCCGGCGCCGGCGTGGCGGCCGGTCCGCGCCAGCGAGACGTGGTGGTGCGGCAGCACCGCGCCGTGGTGTTCCCGTACGGAGGCGAGCAGTTCGCGCGCCGTGGTGGAGCCGGTCCACCGGGCGCGTACGGGAATGGTGTTGATGAAGAGGCCCACCATGTCCTCGATGCCGGGCACGTCGGCGTCGCGTCCGGAGACCGTGGAGCCGAACACCACGTCGGTGCTGTGCAGGAGGGTGCCCAGTGTCACCGCCCAGGCGCTGTGGACGGCCACGCTCAGCGGCACGCCGGCCTCCCGGACGGCCGCGTCGATGTCCTCGCCCGGTTCGACGGCGGTGTCGGCGAAGTGGCCGGACGGGCTGTGTCCTTCCGCGACCAGCGACGGGCCGGGAAGGCCGGCGAGCTGGTCGCGCCAGACCCGGTCGCTGCTATCGTCGTCGCGGCCGGCGAGCCATCGCACGTAGTCGGGGAAGCCGTGGAGCGGGTACACGCTCCCCGGGGCGTGGTACTCGGCCAGCAGGGCGCGGAGCATCGGCGGCACCGACCAGCCGTCGGCGATGATGTGGTGCACGGTCTGCACCAGCACGTCAGGGCCCGGGCCGCCGCGGACGAGGGTGTAGCGCATCAGCGGGCCCGTGGCCAGGTCGAAGCCGGCGCGGCGGTCCCGCTCCGCGTGCTCGCGGATCTCGGCGTCGGTGATGCCGGGGCGCTCCAGGGTGGTGAAGGGTGCCCGGACACCGCTCTCGAGCACGGAGACGACGCGGCCGTCCGCGAGCGCGACGAACCGCGCGGCCAGGTTGGGGTACAGCGCCAGGAGCCGGGTGGCCGCCGCCGCGAGGCGGTCGGCGTCCACCTCGCCCTCCAGCGTCAGCAGTTGCTGCTCGACGTAGCTCCCGGACGCGTCGTCGTCGTAGACGGAGTGGAAGTACAGCCCCTCCTGCAGCGGGGTCAGCGGCAGGACGTCCCGGAGCTGCGGGCCGTCCAGGGCGTCCACATCGGCCTGGGTGAGCGGCACCAGGGGGAAGTCGCCGGGCGAGTGGCCGCCCCGCTCGAGTGCGGCAAGGCCGGTCAGGGCCTCGTGGAAGTACCGGCCGACGGTGGCGATGTCCTCTTCGGTGAACACGCCCTCGGGCCAGGAGACGGTGGTGGAGAGCTCGTACCCACCGCCGGTGGCGGGTTCGGCGACCGCGTTGAACTCCAGGGCGCGCGGCAGGCGCATCCGCGGATCGCGCCTCTCCCCCAACTGCCCCGTGGGGCCCGCCGGCTGCCAGTCCTCGCAGGTGCCCGAGGCGAATCGGCCGAGGTAGTTGAAGAGCACCTGGGGGGCGGGTACGTCGAACCGGGTGCCGGCCAGGTACCGCAGGGCGCCGTAGGAGAGGCCGTTGCCGGGGACCTTCGCGAGGTCGTCCTTGACCGCCTTGAGCGCGGCGGCCAGGTACCCGGGCGCGTTGGGATCGGAGGCCGGGCCGGGGTCCACCGTCACCGGGAAGAGGGTGGTGAACCAGCCCACGGTCCGTGAGAGGTCCGGTTCGCGGCCCGCGGCGTCCGCCACGAGGCGTGTCTCGCGGCCGTGGCCCTCCAGTTCGATGTGGGCGAAGGTCTGGTCCTGCCCCAGGTGGCGGCGCCACCGGGCGAGCGTGACGGCGAGCGCCGTGAGGAGTACGTCGTTGACGCCCGCGTGGAACCTCGCGGGGATCTCGTTGAGCAGCGCGGCCGTGACCTCCGGGCCGGTCGTGAACGTCCTCGTCCGCTCCCGGGCCACCGTGTCGGCGGCGGACGGCTCGCGCCTGCCGACGGGCGCGTCGGGGCCGGGCAGCGGGCGCCGGTGGTAGGCCGCGTCGGCGCCGAGGTCCGCGTTCTCCAGCAGTCGTGTCCAGCGCCGGAAGGAGGTGCCCACCGGAGGGAGGCCGATCGGCTCGCCCGCGGAGTACTGCCGCCAGGCCGTCGCCAGGTCCTCCGTCAGGACGCGCCAGGACACCCCGTCGATCACCACGTGGTGGATCACGAGGACCAGCTGACGTGCCGCCCGCCGCCAGACGGCACGCAGCATCACGCCGCCGTCGGGGTCCAGTCCGCCGGTGGCGAGCGCGGTGCAGGCGTCCGGTGGCAGGTCGCTCTCCTGCCACTGTGCGCGGGCGCCGGCCGCCGGCGGTACGTCGAAGCCCCAGCGATCGCCCCGTACCAGCCTGGCACGCAGCATGTCGTGCCGGGTGAGCAGCGCGGTGAGGATCGCGTCGAGGGCTGCGGGGGTCAGGTCCGCGGGGGTGTCGAGCACCATCGACTGCACGAAGCCGTCGATCGCGCCGGTGGTCTCGCCGAGCCACCGCACGATGGGCGATCCCGTCACGGCACCCGTCGCCAGGTCGTCGTGCTCCGCCGGGGCGGTGTCCTCGCGGCTCGCGACCGCGGCCAGCGCGCCCACGACACTGTGGGTGAAGATCTGCCGGGCCGTGACGTGGAGGCCCGCGTCGCGCAACGCGCTGAGCAGGGAGATGGCCAGGATGCTGTCCCCACCGAGGCGGAAGAAGTCCTGGTCCACGCCGACCGCGTCCAGTCCCAGCACCGCGGCGGCCACCCGGCACACCACGCGCTCGTTCTCTGTGGTGGGCGGTGCGACCGGGCCGGTCCCGGTCGGGGGCTCGGGCAGCGCTGCCCGGTCGAGCTTGCCGTTGGCGGTGAGCGGGAACTCCCGCAGCACGACGACGTGGGTGGGCACCATGTACTCCACCATGTGTGCGGCGGCCCATTCCTGGACCTCGGCCGCCCGCAGGTCCTCGTTCCCGGCGGCCGGGATCACGTAGCCCACCAGGTAGGCGCCGCCCGCCGTGTTCGTCCTGGCGACGACACAGGTGTGCCGGACCCGCGGGTGTTCCGCGAGACCGGCCTCGACGTCCTCGATCTCCAGCCGCATACCGCGGATCTTGATCTGGTTGTCCGCCCGGCCGAGGAAGTCCAGCGATCCGTCGGGGGTGTACCGCGCGAGGTCGCCGGTCCGGTACAGCCGGGAGCCGTCGGCGGAGAAGGGGTCGGCCACGAAGCGGGACGCCGTCAGGCCGGCCGCGTTGACGTATCCGCGCCCGAGGAGGAACCCGCCCACGTACAGCTCGCCGCCGACCCCGACCGGGACGGGGCGCAGTTCGTCGTCCAGGACGTACAGCCGGGTGTTGGGGTTGGCCTTGCCGATCGATGTCGACAGGCGTTCCGCCGCGCCGCGGTAGACGACGTGCGAGACGCCGATCGTCGTCTCGGCGGGACCGTAGCCGTGGTACATCGGGATGTCGAGGCGGGAGCGGAACCGCTCGTACAGCTCGGGGGTCAGCACCTCGCCGCCGCACCACACGTGACGCAGGCTGTCCAGCTGTCCGGAGTCGCCGGCGATCTCCAGGAGTACGTCCAGCATGGAGGAGACCAGGTAGGTGAAGGTGACGCGCTGATCGGCGATCACGCTCAGCAGGTGGTGGGGATCGCGTTCGCCGCCGGGGCGCAGGACCACGAGCCGGCCGCCGCACACGAGCGGGAGGAAGATCTCGTTGACGGAGATGTCGAAGGACAGCGGGGCCTTGAACAGTGACGCGTCGTCAGGTCCGAATCCGAGAATCTCACCGGACTGCCAGAGCAGGCGCTCGCTGATGGCCTCGTGCCGGATCATCGCGCCCTTGGGCCGGCCGGTCGAGCCGGACGTGAAGATCACGTAGGCCAGAGCCGCTCCGGGCACGGTGATCCGTGGTTCCTCCACGGGGTGGGAGCCGAAGGCCCAGGCCCCGAGGTCGACGGCCACGGCTTCCGGCTCGCCGGGCTCGTGCACCCCGGAGTCGTTGAGCTGGAGCACGGCCCGGGCGTCCTCGACGACGACGGACCGGCGGGCCGCCGGCCACCGGGGATCGAGCGGTACGAAGGCGCAACCGGCCTGGAGGACGCCGAGCAGGGCGATCACCATGTCCGCGGAGCGGCTCAGCGAGATGCCGACCACCTGCTCGGCGGTCAGTCCGCGTGCGATCAGGTGATGGGCGAGCTGGGCGGAGAGTTCGGCCGTCTGACGGTAGGTCAGCGTACGTTGCCCGTCGACGACGGCGACGGCGTCCGGCCTGGTCCTGGCCTGCTCGCGGAACATCTCCATCAGGGTCGGCCGGACCCGCTCTGCGTCCGTGTCGTTCCACGCCGCCAGGGCTTCGGCCCTGGCGGCCGCGGTGACCGGCCCGATCGTGCCGATCGGCCGGTCCGGGAAGTCGGCGAGGTCGTCCAAGGCAAGCTGGGCGTCGGCCCGCACGACGCCGCGCGGGACGCTGATGCTCCGGCCGTCCGGGCCGACCTCCCAACCACCTTCCGCGCGGCCGCCGTTGTCGGCCCATCCGAGGATGTCGGCGAAGAGGGTCGCGGGGGTCAGGTCCATCCCGCCGGGGCTGAGGCCCTGCGCCCAGTACGCCAGCGCGACCGCGCAGGCTTCGGCGACGGTCTCGTCGGAGTAGTCCCCGATCCGCCGGCGTATGCCGGCCGGGCCCGTCGGGGGGAGCAGCACGCAACGAGCACTCGGATCGGTCATCGCAGACTCATCCGCCTTTCCGGGGTGGGGGGTTAGCCTAACCTAACTGAGGTTTGCCTAACTACCCTCTTTCCAGGCTTGCCACAGGCGCGCGTACCGGCCTCCGAGCGCGACGAGCTCCTCGTGGGACCCCAGTTCGACGACACGTCCGGCATCCAGCACGGCGATCCGGTCCGCCGCCGTCGCCTGGGTCAGCCGGTGCGCCACGAACAGCGTGGTCCGGCCCGAACACGCTGCCAGTACGGCCCGTTCGAGCTCGGCCGCCCCCTCGCTGCCCGCCTCCGCGGTCGACTCGTCGAGGACCACCACGGGCGCCCGGCCGAGCACCAGCCGGGCCAGGGCGATCTGGGCGACCTTGGTCATGTCCAGACGCTCACCGCCCTCCCCGACCGTGGTGTCCAGCCCTTCGGGCAGGCCCTCGACCCACTCGCCGGCACCCACCGTGCGCAACGCGTCCATGAGTGCGGCGTCGTCCGCCCCGGGCGCGGCCAGGCGCAGGTCGTCGGCGAGTGGACCGGAGAACACGTGCGTCTCCTGGGTCAGGATGCTCACCAGGGCCCGCGCACCGGCCTCGTCGAGGGACGCGAGGTCGTGCGGCCCGATGCGCACGGAACCGGCCTGCGGGGTCCCGATGCCCGCGATCAGCGCGGCCAGGGTCGACTTGCCCGCGCCCGTGGCCCCCACCAGGGCGAGCGAGCCGCCGGCCGGGATGGTCAGGTCGACATCCCGCAGGACCGGCTCCTCGGCGTCGGGGTAGCGAAACGTCAGCCCCCGCACCTCGACCGCGTACGGACCCGCGGCCGCCCGCGCGACGGAGGTGTCGCCCACCAGCCGGTCGTCCGCGGCCTCGCCCAGCACCCCGACCAGACGGGTCAGGCTCGCGCCCGACTTCTGCGCCTCGTCGAAGGTGAACATGATGGCGCCCAGCGGGGTGAACAGCCGGTGGAACATGAGCGGAGCGGCGGAGACCTCCCCGAGGGTGGCGGCGTCGGCCTCCAGCAGGGCGTACCCGACCACCAGGATCAGGACGAGGCCGATGAACTCGGCACGGTTCTCCCGGCCGACGAACCGGCCGAAGAAGCGGAAGACCTCGATCCCGAGGTTCCGCACCCGCCACGACTCCTCGGTCACCTTCTCGCGGACGGCTCCCTCCAGGCGGTAGGCCCGGACCGTGTCGATCCCGTTCAGGCCACTGATCAGGGCCTGCGCACGGTCCGCCTGGGCCGCCCTCTGCTCGCGGTAGAACGGGGCCGACCTGGGCAGGTACCAGCGCAGGGCCAGCCCGTAGGCGGGCAGCGCGCCGGCGCCCGCCAGGCCGAGCCGCCAGTCCAGACCGAACATGCCGATCGTGGCGATGGCGACGAGCACGCCCGCCGTGAACACCGTGGGCACGGCCGTCCGGATGCCCCGGGACAGCACGGCCACGTCGTCCCCGACCCGGGAGAGCACGTCACCCCGGCCGACCTGCTCGATCCGTGCGCTCGGCATCCCGAGGACGGCCCGCACGGCGTTCTCCCGCAGCCGCGCGAGCAGGTCCGCGCCCAGCCGCCCGATCAGGTACGTCGACACGGCGGTGGCGGCCGCGCCGAGCAGCGCCGCGGTCGCCAGCCAGACGCCGACCGTGACCAGGACGGAGCGCCCCGCGCCCTCGGCCACCGCGTCGACGACCCGGCCGAGCAGCAGCACCGGGAGCACCTGGAGTGCCGCACCGGCCACCGTGGTCAGCACGGTGGCCGCCGTCAGCCAGGGGATCTCACGGCAGTGGGCCGCGATCCAGCGGGTCGCCTCGCCTCCCCCGGCCGTCCGCAGGGCGGCGGGGGCGACGCGCGTGCCGGTGGCGCTCACCCGCGGGACGGAGCGGGCCGGGGGTGCGAGGAGGCGGGTGACGTCACCGGTCGACCGACTTCACGAGCTCGTCGACGGCGTACGGCAGGGAGAGCAGCGTGCCCTGGGACATCGCCGCTCCGACCGCCGGGCCCTCGCTGTCGAGCAGGTACGACACCTTGCCGTTCCTGGCGGCCGGCAGGTTGGCGAAGAGTTCGAACTTCTTCAGTGCTTCCTGGTCCGCCTTGTCGTTGACGACGAAGATGCGGTCGACGTCGACCAGGTCGATGCGCTCCGGGGAGAGCTTGGTGTAGAACTTGCCGCCCGCGATCTCGTCGATCTTCGTCGCCCCCTTGAAGCCGATGCCGGTGACCAGCCGTCCGCGCACGTCGGTCGTGGTGAAGGGTGCCACCGAGTCCTCGTACCAGGACAGCGCGACGGCGGTCTGGCCGGCGAACTCCGGGTGGGCCTCACGTGCCGCGTCGAGCTTCGTCTGGATGCCCTTCACCAGTGCGGCGCCCTCGGCCTCCTTGCCGAGCGCCTTGGCGATGTGGACCGCGTTGTCCTGCCAGGGGGCGCTGAACGGCTCCTTCTCGGCCTTCGTGCGGCCCACCGTGGGGGCGATCCGGGACAGCTTGTCGTAGGCGGCCCGGTCGACCTCGGAGTAGACCGCGATGATGAGGTCCGGCCGGAGGGCGGCGATCTTCTCGTAGTTGGGGCCCGCGTCGCCGTTGCTCATGACGACCTCGGGGCGGGTGTCGCCCCACTTGTCCTTCACCCAGGGCCACTGGGTGTTGATGTCGGGCTTCCTGCCCGCCGGGTTCGGGTACTGGTCGACCATGCCGACCGGCTTGATGCCGAGCGCCAGGATGGCCTGGTCGTCCGTGTAACCGACGGAGACGACCCGCCGGGGGGCCTTGGTGACCTTCGTGGACCCGAACGCGTGCTCCACCGTGACCGGGAACGCGCCGGTGGCCGCAGCCGGCGCACCGTCGTCCGCCTTGTCCGGCGCGTCGGAACCGCACCCCGCGAGGAGGCCGATGCCGAGGGTCGCGGCGGACAGCACCGCCGCCAGCCGCCGCCGGGACCTGGTGAACGTGGTTCTGTGGAGGAGCATCCGGAAATCCCTTGCTTTCGCGCTGTCCGCTACGCCCCTGTCCGAGGGCAGCCACACGGTAACCCGTAGAAGTGAGGGTAGCCTAGCCTAAGAGAATCATCGCCCTTTCCGGGAAGGCTAGTTGAGCCGTACATGGGTACGGCCGATCGGCACGATGAGCGGCCGGTCACCGACCGGGTCGTCGACCACCCGGGCGCGCAGCCCGAACGCCTCGTACAGCAGCTCGGCGGTGATCACCTCGCGCGGGTGCCCCTGCGCCAGGATCTCCCCCGCCCGCATCACGACGAGGTTGTCGCTGTAGCGCGTGGCCAGGTTCAGGTCGTGCAGGACCATCACCACGGTGCGGCCCGACTCGTGCAGGTCGTCCACCAGGTCCAGGACGTCGATCGCGTGGGCCAGGTCCAGATAGGTGGTCGGCTCGTCCAGCAGCAGCAGGTCGGTTCCCTGGGCGAGCGTCATGGATATCCACACGCGCTGGCGCTGCCCGCCCGACAGCGAGTCGACCGGGCGGTCCGCGAGTTCGGACACCCCGGTCATGGCAAGCGCGCGTTCCACCACGGCGGCGTCGTCCGAGGACCACTGCCGCAGCCAGCTCTGGTGCGGATGGCGCCCCCGGGCGACCAGATCCGCGACCGTCAGCCCTTCCGGTGCGACCGGCGCCTGCGGCAGCAGGCCGAGCCTCTTCGCCACGTCCCTGGTCCTGAGCCTGCCGATGTCCTCGCCGTCCAGGACGACCGTCCCGCCGGCCGGCTTCAGCAACCGCGTCAGTGTGCGCAACAGGGTCGACTTGCCGCAGCCGTTGGGCCCGATGATCGTGGTGATCACCCCCGGCGGGATCGTCACGTCGAGCGCGTCGATGACGACCCGGCTCCCGTATCCCACCGTGACGCCCCGGGCGGCCAGTCGCGCCGCCCCACCGGCTTCCGACCGGGTCTCGGTGATGTGCTGAGCGGCCACTGGCCCCCCTCTGTCTAGGTTGTCCGGCATCGTGTGTGCTCTATCGAAGGTTCGCCCGCACCAGCAGGTGGACGAGGAAGGGGCCGCCGATCGCGGCGGTGACGACGCCCACGGGGAGCGTGATCGGCAACGCCGTACGCGCGATCAGGTCGGCGCCGATGAGCAGCACCGCCCCCACGAGGCCCGAGGCCACCATCGGCGGGGTCGGGTGCCTCGCCAGGCGCATCGCCACCTGAGGGGCCACGAGGGCGACGAACGGGACCGGACCCGCCGCGCTCACCGCCACCGCGGCCAGCAGCACGGCGCACAGCAGCAGCAGCGCCCGCACCCCGGAGAAGCGGACGCCCAGACCCGCCGCCACCTCGTCGCCGAGGTGCAGCGGCTTGAACTGGAAGGCCGCGCACGCCACGACCGCCAGGAGGGCGGACGTGCCCCACAGGGCCACCTCGACCTCGTCCCACGAACGGTTGTCCAGCGAGCCGACCAGCCATGCCTGGGCCCGGGTGACGTCCCTGATGTCGGCCGTCACCAGCAGCCAGGTCGTGACCGCCTCCATCACGGCACTCACCGAGAGGCCGATGAGGATGAGCCGGAAGCCGTCGATCCCCCGCCGCCACGCGAGGAAGTACACCAGCAGCCCCGTGCCGAGCCCTCCGCAGAGCGAGGCGGCGGACAGACCGACGGAACTGACGACCGCCGTGGCCGCCCCGCCCGACACCGTCACCAGGAAGACCGCCACCGCACCGGCGCCCGCGGTGATCCCCAGGATGTCGGGGCTCGCCAGCGGATTGCGCGCGACGGACTGGGTGATCGCCCCGGAGACCCCGAGCGCCGTCCCGACGACCAGCCCGGCCAGGGCACGCGGCATGCGCAGGTCCATGATGACGAACTCGTCGACCTGCTCACCCCGGCCGAGGAGCGTGGCGATCACCCGGGAGAGGCCGATCGGGAAGTCGCCGACGCCGATCGACAGGCAGAACACCAGGAGGGCCGCGGCCAGCAGCAGCAGCGTGACGGACGCGAGCCAGGGCCGCCAGACGAACGACACGTGGCCGAGCCGCACGCCCGGCGCCACCGACGGCTTCACACCTGTGCTGTTCACGCGCTCCTGAACTTTCCGCGCCACACGAGCGCCGCGAAGAACGGGGCACCGAGCAGGGCGACGACGACACCCGCGTCCAACTCGCCCGGCCGCACGACCAGTCGGCCCACGATGTCACAGACCAGCAGGACGACCGCTCCCAGGAGGCCGGCGTACGGCACCAGCCAGCGGTAGTCCGGACCCGTCAGGTGCCGGGCCACGTGGGCCACCATCAGCCCGAGGAAGGCGATGGGACCGCAGGCGGCCGTCGCCGCGCCGGCCAGGAGCGTGATGGAGAGGATGCCGACGGTCCGGCTCAGCGCGACGTTCACCCCCAGTCCCCGCGCCACGTCGACACCCAGGTTGAGCAGGTTGAGGGAGGGCAGCGTGGTCAGCGCCAGCACCAGTCCGGCCGCGACGAAGCCGGTAACCGGCCAGATGACGTCGAAACCGACCCCGGCCACGGAGCCGGCGTTCCAGAACCTCAGCGCGTTCAGCGACTTCTGGTCCGACAGGGCGATCGCCGTGGTCATCGCCGCGAGGAACACCGTGACCCCCTGCCCGGCCAGCGCCAGGGTCAGCGGGTTGCCGGCTCCCCGTCCGATGCTGGACACCCCGAACACGACGACACCGGCGGCGGCCGCCCCCAGGAAGGCGAACCAGACGTACTGGAAGGGATCCGTGAACCCGGTCACGGCGATCACCGTGACCACGGCGAACGAGGCCCCGCTGTTCACCCCGAGAAGGCCCGTGTCCGCGACGGGATTGCGCGTGAACCCCTGGATCAGCGCCCCTCCGGTCCCGAGGGCGACGCCCGCGACGACCGCGAGCACCGTCCGCGGCACCCGCACGGTCCGCACGATGAGCCGGATCTCGGTGAGCCCCCGGTCGGGGTCGGGCGCCGCGTACAGCCCGTGCCACACCTCGGCGGGATCCAGCGAACGCGCGCCGACGGCCAGCGACACCGCGGCGGCGGCCACGAGGACCACCACGAGCACGCCGGCACCCGCAACCCGGCGCCTGCGGGCCTCCGTTGCGCCCTTCGGGGCGACGCGCTCCACTGCAGTCGTGCTCATGTCGACGTACGTTATCCCTTGTGATCCATCGGGCGGACCCGCCGGCCCGGAGGCCTCACGCCCGGTCGGGGCGGGCCGCGGCCGGATGGGCCGCGGCGGTGGCCGGCCCGGCCGCGTCGGGGGCGACCTTGACGGCGTGGTCCAGCAGCGAGTCCAGGATCTCGCCCACCCGGACCGCGGTGTTGGACAGCAGGGCCGACGTGATGCCGTGCGTGTGCTCCGTGCCGCCCTGCAGGTAGATGCCGCAGCGCAGGCCGGGGTCGGTCGAGATGCGGTAGTCGCGCTCGACGCGGACCCGGCCCTCGGCGTCCCGCAGGCACCGGTCCCCGACCTCGCCGAGGAGCCCCAGCGGGTCGACCGGGCTGTAGCCGGTGGCGAGCACCACGACGTCGGCGTCCAGGAGCGTCTCCTCCCCGGTGACGAGGGACGTCACCGTGGCACGGACCCGGTCCGCGGCCTCCTCGACGCCGGCGAGGCGGGAGACGTTGAGGAAGCGCAGCCGCTCGGTCCCGAGGACCTTCTCCTGGTACATCGTCCGGTACAGGTCGTCGATCAGGTCGATGTCCACCACGGAGTAGTTGGTGTTGCCGTGGTAGCCCATCAGCCGGCGCTTGACGTCGTCGGGCGCGGCGAAGTACTCGTCGACGGCCGCCGGGTCGAAGATGCGGTTGGCGAAGCTGCTGTCGTCGGCGGGGCTGTAGCCGTAGCGGGAGAAGACGGCGCAGATCTCGGCGCCGGGGAAACGCCGGTGCAGGTAGGCGACGTTCTCCGCGGCGCTCTGGCCGGCGCCGACGACGACGAACCTGGAGGGCGAGGTGCCTTCCAGGCCGTCGACCTTCGCGAGCAGTTCGGAGTTGTGCCAGACGCGGTCGCCGCGCTCCACGCCTTCGGGCACGAGGGGGCGCAGCCCGGTGCCGATGACGACGTTGCGGGCCCGGTGGACGGCGAGGCCCTGCGCCGAACGGACCGTCACGTCGAGGTACTCGACCGTCGTGCCCCGGAGCACGGGGGTGACGCCGACGACCTCGTGGCCGTAGGAGACCATGCCGCCGACCTTGGCCGCGGCCCACTCAAGGTAGTCGTGGAACTCGACCCGCAGCGGGAAGAGGTTCTTGTGGTTGATGAAGTCGACCAGCCGGTCCTTGCCCTTGAGGTAGCAGAGGAAGCTGTACTCGCTGCTCGGGTTGCGGAGCGTCACCAGGTCCTTGAGGAAGGACACCTGCATCGTCGCGTCGTCGATGAGCATGCCCCGGTGCCAGCCGAAGCGCGGCTGCTGTTCGAAGAAGTGGGCGCTGACCGTCCCCGGCGCGCCGCCGTCCGCCTCGTCCTGTGCGCCGGTGCGTGCGTTGTGCTCGCTGATCGCGATCGCCATGGCCACGTTGGACGGTCCGAAACCGATGCCAATGAGGTCGTGGACGGGTGGTGCGTCGCAGGGAAGAACCTGTGACATGTCACTCCCATCGTGCGGGGAAGCCGCCTGTCAGGCGCGGGGAAGGGTGTGGGGACGTGAGCACGCCGACGGAGCGGCCCGCTGGAATTTAGGTGAGCCTAAGCTAATCTCGGGAGCCTGTCGATAGGGCACTCGCCCCGAACGCCTCGTGACGCCCCGTCAAGCGCCGTTCGACAGAACGCTGTTGCCAGCTAAGGTTAGGCTTGCTTTACTGAGCCGGGTCATTCCCTGCTCTGAGGAGGAACCCCATGCGGGTCGTCATGTTCGGATACCAGACCTGGGGCCACCGCACCCTGCAAGCCCTCCTGGACTCCGAGCACGACGTGGTGCTGGTGGTGACCCACCCCAGGAGCGAGCACGCGTACGAGAAGATCTGGAGCGACTCCGTCGCCGACCTGGCCGACCGGCACGACGTCCCCGTGCTGATCCGCAACCGCCCCGACGACGAGGAGCTGTTCGAGCGCCTCCGGGAGGCGGACCCGGACATCATCGTGGCCAACAACTGGCGGACGTGGATCCCCCGGAGGATCTTCGCCCTCCCCCGCCACGGCACGCTCAACGTCCACGACTCACTGCTCCCGAAGTACGCCGGCTTCTCCCCGCTGATCTGGGCACTGATCAACGGCGAGACCGAGGTCGGCGTGACCGCGCACATGATGAACGACGAACTCGACGCCGGCGACATCGTCCGGCAGGAGGCGGTCCGGGTCGGCCCCGCGGACACCGCCACCGACCTCTTCCACAAGACCGTCGACCTGATCGCACCGGTCACGATCGGCGCACTGGACCTCATCGCCGCCGGAAAGGCGGAGTTCACCCCCCAAGACCGCTCCCTGGCCAGCTTCTTCCACAAGCGGTCCACCGAGGACATCCGCATCGACTGGTCCTGGCCGGCCGAGGACCTGGAGCGCCTGGTCCGTGCCCAGTCCGAGCCGTACCCCAGCGCGTTCACCTTCCACAAGGGCAGGCGGCTCGAAGTACTCGCCTCCGTGGTGTCCGAAGGCCGCTACGGCGGTACACCGGGGCGCATCTTCTACCGGGAGGGCGACGGCGTGGTGATCGTGGCCGGAGCCGACGCCCGCACGGGCCGCAACCACGGACTGGCCCTCACACGCGTGCGGACGGAGGACGGCCGGGAGATGCCCGCCACCGAGTACTTCACGTCGATGGGCGGCTACCTGACGAACCGCCCCTGACCGCCCGCCCGCCGGGCGGACGACGACGTCCGAAGCCAGCTGCCGATGATGCCGGGG
>NZ_JBEXWB010000137.1:0-15389 GCF_040629645.1 Streptomyces sp. NPDC005899
GTGGGCGGGGCCATCAGGCCCCGCCCACCCGGCGGTACGTTTCTGCGTGCGGGCGGTCAGCCCTCGTCGTGGGCCACCGCGCGGCGGGCGTCGGCATCCAGCACGCCCCAGCTGATCAGCTGCTCCGTGAGCACGGACGGCGACTGGTCGTAGATGACGGCCAGGGTCCGCAGGTCGTCCTGCCGGATCGACAGCACCTTGCCGTTGTAGTCGCCGCGCTGGCTCTGGATCGTCGCCGCGTAGCGCTGCAGCGGTCCGGCCTTCTCCGGCGGGACGTGGGCGAGCCGCTCCAGGTCCAGGACGAGCTTCGGCGGCGGCTCGGCGGCCCCGCCGGGCGTCGTGCCGGGCAGCAGCTCCTGCACGGGCACGCCGTAGAAGTCCGCCAGCTCGGCAAGGCGCTGCACGGTCACGGCGCGGTCGCCGCGCTCGTAGGAACCGACGACGACGGCCTTCCAGCGGCCCTGGGACTTCTCCTCCACGCCGTGGAGGGAAAGGCCCTGCTGGGTGCGGATGGCGCGGAGCTTGGCCCCGAGCTGCTTTGCGTATTCGCTGGACATAAGGCTCCCCGGACGCTGGAACATTTCTTGCGGCTCAGCCGCGTGGCTGGTAACTCACTGTGAGGTTACGCAGCGTTACTTGCCTGCGTCAAGCCGAAAGGTCCGGACTGCGCCTCCCGGGGGCGCCGCCGGGATCCCGGACACGCCCTGGTACCGTAGGTGACGCAAATCCGACGTCCTTTAACGTCCGTCCAGTGAGGCGGAGAAGGAGGTCCGTTTCTTATGGACGCACAGCACGACCCCACCGGCAACGCGGCGCGCCCCGTACTCGAGGCTCCCGACATCGCCCGTGTCCTGACCCGCATCGCCCACGAGATCGTCGAACGCGCCAAGGGTGCCGACGACGTGGTGCTGCTCGGCATCCCCACCCGGGGTGTCCACCTCGCCCGCCGGCTCGCCGGAAAGCTCGAGGAGATCACCGGCCGGGTCACGCCCGTCGGCTCGCTCGACATCACCATGTACCGCGACGACCTGCGGTTGCGCCCCGCGCGCGCCCTGGCCCGCACGGACATCCCCGGCGAGGGGATCGAGGGCAGGCTCGTCGTCCTCGTCGACGACGTGCTCTTCTCCGGCCGCACGATCCGCGCCGCACTCGACGCGCTGGGCGACATCGGCCGGCCCCGCGCCGTGCAGCTCGCCGTCCTCGTCGACCGCGGCCACCGCGAACTGCCGATCCGCGCCGACTACGTCGGCAAGAACCTCCCGACGTCGCAGCGGGAGACGGTCAAGGTCCAGCTCGCCGAGGAGGACGGCCGCGACGCCGTGCTGCTCGGCCTCCAGCGGACCGTCCCGGCAGGCGAGCGGTAGCTTGCGCCCCGTGCGCCCCACCGGCCGTACGGCAGTTCCCGCACGCCCGCATGCCTGATCCCTCCACCATCCACGGAGACCCAGATGCTGTGCCCTCCCGGGGGAAACCCCCGGACCCCCCGTCACCTCATCTCGGCCGCAGACCTCACCCGCGACGACGCCGTCCTGATCCTCGACACCGCCGAGGAGATGGCCCGGGTCGCGGACCGGCCGATCAAGAAGCTTCCCACCCTGCGCGGGCGTACCGTCGTCAACCTCTTCTTCGAGGACTCGACCCGGACCCGGATCTCGTTCGAGGCCGCCGCCAAGCGCCTCTCGGCCGACGTCATCAACTTCTCGGCGAAGGGCTCCTCCGTCTCCAAGGGCGAGTCGCTCAAGGACACGGCCCTGACCCTGGAGGCCATGGGCGCGGACGCCGTCGTCATCCGGCACGGCGCCTCCGGCGCCCCCTACCGCCTGGCGACCTCCGGGTGGATCGACAGCGCCGTGGTGAACGCCGGTGACGGCACGCACGAGCACCCCACCCAGGCACTGCTGGACGCCTTCACCATGCGCCGCAGGCTCGTCGGGGCCGACGCCGGGCTCGGCCGGGACCTCGAAGGGCGCCGCATCACGATCGTCGGCGACATCCTGCACAGCCGGGTGGCCCGCTCCAACGTCCACCTGCTGGCCACGCTCGGCGCGCACGTCACCCTCGTCGCCCCGCCGACCCTCGTGCCCGTCGGCGTCGGGCAGTGGCCCTGTGACGTCAGTTACAGCCTCGACGACGTCCTGCCGAAGTCCGACGCCGTGATGATGCTCCGGGTGCAGCGCGAACGGATGAACGCCGCGTACTTCCCGACCGAGCGCGAGTACTCCCGCCGCTACGGCCTGGACGCCGAGCGCATGGCGAAGATGCCGGAGCACGCCATCGTGATGCACCCCGGGCCCATGGTCCGCGGCATGGAGATCACCGCCCAGGTCGCCGACTCCGACCGCTGCACCGCCGTCGAACAGGTCGCGAACGGCGTGTCCACCCGCATGGCCGTCCTGTACCTGCTGCTGGGCGGATCCGAGACCGCCCTGCCGTCCGCCGCCGCCCGTACCGAGGAGACCCACTCATGAGCAAGATCCTTATCCGCGGCGCGAAGGTGCTCGGCGGAGAGCCGGCGGACGTCCTCATCGACGGCGAGACCATCGCGCGGGTCGCCCCGCACGTCGAGGCCGGCGACGCCACCGTCATCGAGGCGGCGGGCCGCGTCCTGCTGCCCGGGCTCGTCGACCTGCACACCCACCTGCGCGAGCCCGGCCGCGAGGACTCCGAGACGGTCCTCACCGGCACCAGGGCCGCCGCCGTCGGCGGATTCACCGCCGTGCACGCCATGGCCAACACCTTCCCCGTCGCCGACACCGCCGGCGTCGTCGAGCAGGTCTGGCGGCTCGGCAGGGAGTCCGGATACTGCGACGTGCAGCCCGTCGGCGCCGTCACCGTGGGCCTGGAGGGCAAGCAGCTCGCCGAGCTCGGCGCCATGCACGACTCCGCCGCCGGGGTGAAGGTCTTCTCCGACGACGGCAAGTGCGTCGACGACGCCGTGATCATGCGCCGAGCCCTGGAGTACGTGAAGGCGTTCGACGGCGTCGTCGCCCAGCACGCCCAGGAACCCCGGCTCACCGAGGGCGCCCAGATGAACGAGGGCGTCGTCTCGGCCGAACTCGGTCTCGGCGGCTGGCCCGCCGTCGCCGAGGAGTCGATCATCGCCCGCGACGTCCTGCTCGCCGCCCACGTCGGCTCCCGCGTGCACATCTGCCACCTGTCGACCGCCGGGTCCGTGGAGATCGTCCGCTGGGCCAAGTCCAAGGGCTGGAACGTCACCGCCGAGGTCACCCCGCACCACCTGCTGCTCACCGACGAGCTCGTGCGGTCCTACAACCCCGTCTACAAGGTGAACCCGCCGCTGCGCACCGAGGCCGACGTCATGGCCCTGCGCGAGGCGCTCGCCGACGGCACGATCGACTGCGTCGCCACCGACCACGCCCCGCACCCGCACGAGGACAAGGACTGCGAGTGGGCCGCCGCCGCCATGGGCATGGTCGGCCTGGAGACCGCGCTCTCCGTCGTCCAGCAGACGATGGTGGACACCGGCCTCCTCGACTGGGCCGGCGTCGCCGACCGGATGTCCCTGCGCCCCGCGGCCATCGGCAGGCTCGAGGGACACGGCCGTCCCGTCTCGGCGGGTGAGCCCGCCAACCTCACCCTGGTCGATCCGGCATACCGTGGAACGGTGGACCCCGCGGGCTTCGCCTCCCGCAGCCGCAACACTCCCTACGAGGGTCGCGAGCTGCCGGGCCGAGTGACGCACACCTTCCTGCGGGGCCGTGCCACGGTCGTCGACGGGAAGCTCGCGTGACAACACTCACCCCCCTGTACCAACTGGCCGCCGAACAGAGGTCGGCCGATGTGACGGACTGGTCCGCCCGCATCAGCTGGGTCGTCGGACTGCTCGTCCTCATCGCCTTCGTCTACTGGCTGATGCGCCAGGGATGGAAGTGGCGGGGAAGCCTCCAGTCCGGCCTTCCCGAACTCGCGACCACCCCGCCGGGATTCACGGACGCCCCGGTACTCCTGACCCTCTCGGGCCGCTACCACGGCTCCACGACCGCCGGGCAGTGGCTCGACCGCATCGTCGCCCACGGCCTCGGCACCCGCAGCCGGGCGGAGCTGACCCTCACCGGTCAGGGCCTGGACGTCGTACGCCCCGGAGCCGCCGGCTTCTTCGTACCGGCCGCCGCCCTGCGCGAGGCCCGGCACGACAGGGCGCTCGCCGGGAAGGTGCTCCCCGAGGGAGGCCTCCTGGTCATCACCTGGGCACACGGCGACAAGCTGATCGACTCCGGCTTCCGCTCCGACCACGCGGCCGAGCACCAGGCCTGGGTCGACACCGTCAACCACCTCACCAGCACTACGGAAGGCACCGAACGATGACGATCTCCAATCCGGGGCATGCCTCGAAGAGGAAAACGGTGTCTCCCGCCGTACTCGTCCTGGAGGACGGCCGCTCCTTCCGCGGCCGCGCCTACGGGGCCGTGGGGGAGACCTTCGGCGAGGCGGTGTTCTCCACCGGCATGACCGGCTACCAGGAGACCCTGACCGACCCCTCCTACCACCGCCAGGTCGTCGTGATGACCGCCCCGCACGTCGGCAACACCGGCGTGAACGACGAGGACGCCGAGTCCGAGCGCATCTGGGTCTCCGGATACGTCGTACGCGACCCCGCCCGCCTCCCCTCCAACTGGCGCTCCCGGCGCACGCTGGACGAGGAGCTCGCCGCCCAGGGCGTCGTCGGCATCAGCGGTGTCGACACCCGCGCGCTCACCCGCCACCTGCGCGAGCGCGGCGCCATGCGCGTCGGCATCTTCTCCGGCGACGCGATCCAGGACGAGGGCGAGCTGCTCGCCAAGGTGCGCCAGGCCCCCGGGATGAGCGGCGCCGACCTCTCCGCCGAGGTCGCCACCAAGGAGGCGTACGTCGTCCCGGCCCACGGCACGAAGAAGTTCACCGTCGCGGCGATCGACCTCGGCATCAAGGGCATGACCCCGCACCGCATGGCCGAGCGCGGCATCGAGGTGCACGTCCTGCCCGCCACCGCCACCCTCGACGAGGTCTACGCGGTGGAGCCCGACGGCGTCTTCTTCTCCAACGGTCCCGGCGACCCGTCCACCGCCGACCACCCGGTCTCCCTGATGCAGGGCGTCCTGGAGCGGAGGACCCCGCTCTTCGGCATCTGCTTCGGCAACCAGATCCTCGGCCGCGCCCTCGGCTTCGGCACCTACAAGCTGAAGTACGGCCACCGCGGCATCAACCAGCCCGTGCAGGACCGCACGACCGGCAAGGTCGAGGTCACCGCCCACAACCACGGCTTCGCCGTCGACGCCCCCCTCGACAAGCCCTCCGACACGGAGTTCGGCCGCGCCGAGGTCTCCCACGTCTGCCTGAACGACCAGGTCGTCGAGGGCCTACAGCTCCTGGACCGGCCCGCCTTCAGCGTCCAGTACCACCCCGAGGCGGCCGCCGGCCCGCACGACGCCGCGTACCTCTTCGACCGCTTCGTCTCCCTCATGGAGGGTCCGCGTGCCTAAGCGCTCCGACATCCAGTCCGTCCTGGTCATCGGCTCCGGCCCCATCGTCATCGGGCAGGCCGCCGAGTTCGACTACTCCGGCACCCAGGCCTGCCGCGTCCTCAAGGCCGAGGGCCTGCGCGTCATCCTGGTGAACTCCAACCCGGCGACGATCATGACCGACCCGGAGATCGCCGACGCCACCTACGTCGAGCCGATCACCCCCGAGTTCGTCGAAAAGATCATCGCCAAGGAGCGCCCCGACGCGCTGCTCCCCACCCTGGGCGGCCAGACCGCGCTCAACACGGCGATCTCCATGCACGACAACGGCGTCCTGGACAAGTACAACGTCGAGCTCATCGGCGCCAACGTCGAGGCCATCAACAAGGGCGAGGACCGCGACCTCTTCAAGGGGGTCGTCGAGGCCGTCAAGGCCAAGATCGGTTACGGCGAGTCCGCCCGCTCGGTCATCTGCCACTCCATGGACGACGTGATCAAGGGCGTCGACACGCTCGGCGGCTACCCCGTCGTCGTCCGGCCCTCCTTCACCATGGGCGGCGCCGGCTCCGGCTTCGCGCACGACGAGGAGGAGCTGCGCCGCATCGCCGGACAGGGCCTCACCCTCTCGCCGACCACCGAGGTGCTCCTGGAGGAGTCCATCCTCGGCTGGAAGGAGTACGAGCTGGAGCTGATGCGCGACCGCAACGACAACGTCGTGGTCGTCTGCTCCATCGAGAACTTCGACCCGATGGGCGTCCACACCGGTGACTCGATCACCGTCGCCCCGGCGATGACGCTCACCGACCGCGAGTACCAGCGGCTGCGCGACATCGGCATCGCGATCATCCGCGAGGTGGGCGTCGACACCGGCGGCTGCAACATCCAGTTCGCGATCGACCCCGCCGACGGCCGCGTCATCGTCATCGAGATGAACCCGCGCGTCTCCCGCTCCTCGGCGCTGGCCTCCAAGGCCACCGGCTTCCCGATCGCCAAGATCGCCGCCAAGCTGGCCGTCGGCTACACGCTCGACGAGATCCCCAACGACATCACCGAGAAGACGCCGGCCAGCTTCGAGCCGACCCTCGACTACGTCGTCGTCAAGGCGCCGCGCTTCGCCTTCGAGAAGTTCCCGTCCGCCGACTCCACCCTCACCACCACCATGAAGTCGGTGGGCGAGGCCATGGCGATCGGCCGCAACTTCACCGAGGCGCTGCAGAAGGCCCTGCGGTCCCTGGAGAAGAAGGGCTCGCAGTTCGCCTTCACCGGCGAGCCCGGTGACAAGGCCGAACTGCTCGCCGAGGCGGTCCGCCCCACGGACGGCCGCATCAACACCGTGATGCAGGCGATCCGGGCCGGCGCCACCCAGGAGGAGGTGTTCGACGCCACGAAGATCGACCCCTGGTTCGTCGACCAGCTCTTCCTGATCAAGGAGATCGCCGACGAGCTGGCCGCGGCCGACAAGCTCGTGCCGGAGCTGCTGGCCGAAGCCAAGCGGCACGGCTTCTCCGACGTCCAGATCGCCGAGATCCGCGGCCTGCGCGAGGACGTCGTGCGCGAGGTCCGGCACGCGCTCGGTATCCGCCCGGTCTACAAGACGGTCGACACCTGCGCCGCCGAGTTCGCCGCGAAGACGCCGTACTTCTACTCCAGCTACGACGAGGAGAGCGAGGTCGCCCCCCGCACCGAGCCCGCGGTGATCATCCTCGGCTCCGGGCCCAACCGCATCGGCCAGGGCATCGAGTTCGACTACTCGTGCGTCCACGCCTCCTTCGCGCTGAGCGACGCGGGCTACGAGACCGTGATGGTCAACTGCAACCCCGAGACGGTCTCCACGGACTACGACACCTCCGACCGGCTGTACTTCGAGCCGCTCACGCTCGAGGACGTCCTGGAGATCGTGCACGCCGAGTCGCTGGCCGGCCCGATCGCCGGCGTCATCGTCCAGCTCGGCGGCCAGACCCCGCTCGGGCTCTCGCAGGCGCTCAAGGACAACGGCGTGCCGGTCGTCGGCACCTCCCCGGAGGCCATCCACGCCGCCGAGGACCGCGGAGCCTTCGGCCGGGTGCTCGCCGAGGCCGGACTGCCCGCCCCGAAGCACGGCACCGCCACCACCTTCGCCGAGGCCAAGGCCATCGCCGACGAGATCGGCTACCCGGTGCTGGTGCGCCCCTCGTACGTACTCGGCGGACGGGGCATGGAGATCGTCTACGACGAGACCCGCCTCTCCTCGTACATCGCCGAATCGACCGAGATCAGCCCCACCCGGCCGGTCCTGGTCGACCGCTTCCTCGACGACGCGATCGAGATCGACGTCGACGCGCTCTACGACGGCACCGAGCTCTACCTCGGCGGTGTGATGGAGCACATCGAGGAGGCCGGGATCCACTCCGGCGACTCCGCCTGCGCCCTGCCCCCCATCACCCTGGGCGGCTTCGACATCAAGCGGCTGCGGGCCTCCACCGAGGGCATCGCCAAGGGGGTCGGCGTACGCGGGCTGATCAACATCCAGTTCGCGCTCTCCGGCGACATCCTCTACGTCCTCGAGGCCAACCCGCGGGCCTCGCGGACCGTGCCCTTCACCTCGAAGGCGACCGCCGTCCCGCTCGCGAAGGCCGCCGCCCGCATCTCCCTGGGCGCGACCATCGCCGAGTTGCGCGCCGAGGGCCTGCTGCCCAGGCAGGGCGACGGCGGCACCCTGCCGCTCGACGCCCCGATCTCCGTCAAGGAGGCCGTCATGCCGTGGTCGCGCTTCCGCGACATCCACGGCCGCGGTGTCGACACGGTCCTCGGCCCGGAGATGCGCTCCACCGGTGAGGTCATGGGCATCGACTCCGTCTTCGGCACGGCGTACGCCAAGTCGCAGGCCGGTGCCTACGGCCCGCTGCCGACCAAGGGCCGCGCCTTCATCTCCGTCGCCAACCGGGACAAGCGCTCGATGATCTTCCCGGCGCGTGAGCTCGTCGCGCACGGCTTCGAGCTCCTCGCCACATCCGGCACCGCCGAGGTCCTCAAGCGCAACGGCATCAACGCGACCGTCGTGCGCAAGCAGTCCGAGGGCGAGGGCCCCGACGGCGAGAAGACCATCGTCCAGCTGATCCACGACGGTGGCGTCGACCTCATCGTCAACACCCCGTACGGAACGGGCGGCCGGCTCGACGGCTACGAGATCCGCACCGCGGCCGTCGCCCGGTCCGTGCCGTGCCTCACCACGGTCCAGGCGCTCGCCGCCGCCGTCCAGGGCATCGACGCGCTCAACCACGGTGGCGTGGGCGTGCGTTCCCTCCAGGAACACGCGGAACATCTGACCGCGGCCCGCGACTAGCCAGGACGCCATGGGGGACACCGGAAACGGTGTCCCCCTCTTCATGAGGACACCGTGATGTACAAACTCTTCTTCCAGCTGGTCTTCAAGCGGATGGATCCGGAGCAGGCCCACCACCTCGCCTTCCGCTGGATCCGCCTCGCCGCCCGGATCCCCGTCCTGCGCACCTTCCTCGCAGCCGCCTTCGCGCCCCGCCACGAGGCACTGCGAACCGAGGCGCTCGGCCTGCGGATGCACGGCCCCTTCGGACTCGCCGCGGGCTTCGACAAGAACGCCGTCGCCGTCGACGGCATGTCGATGCTCGGCTTCGACCACATCGAGATCGGCACGGTCACCGGCGAGCCCCAGCCGGGCAACCCGAGGAAGCGGCTGTTCCGCCTCGTCGCCGACCGCGCGCTCATCAACCGCATGGGCTTCAACAACGAGGGCTCCGCGGCCGTGGCCGAACGCCTCGCCCGACGCACCCCGGTCTTCCGCACCACCGTCGGCGTCAACATCGGCAAGACGAAGGCGGTCCCCGAGGGCGAGGCCGTGGCGGACTACGTGAAGTCCACCGAGCGGCTCGCCGCCCACGCCGACTACCTCGTCGTGAACGTCTCCTCGCCCAACACCCCCGGCCTGCGCGACCTCCAGGCCACCGAGGCCCTCCGGCCCCTGCTCACCGCCGTGCGCGAGGCCGCCGACCGCACCGTCACCGACCGTCGGGTCCCGCTGCTCGTCAAGATCGCCCCCGACCTCGCGGACGAGGACGTCGACGCGGTCGCCGACCTCGCCGTGGAACTCGGCCTGGACGGCATCATCGCCACCAACACCACCATCGCCCGCGACGGCCTGGGCCTGAAATCCGCCGCCTCCCTGGTCGAGGAGACCGGCGGCCTCTCCGGCGCACCCCTCAAGGAGCGCTCCCTGGAGGTCCTGAGCCGCCTGTACGCCCGTGTGGGGACCCGGATCACCCTGGTGGGCGTGGGGGGCGTGGAGAACGCCGAGGACGCCTGGCAGCGCATCCTGGCCGGCGCCACGCTCGTCCAGGGCTACAGCGCGTTCGTCTACGAGGGACCGTTCTACGCCCGCGCGGTCCACAAGGGCCTGGCCGCCCGCCTGGCCGCCTCCCCGTACGCCACCCTCGCCGAGGCCGTCGGCGCCGAGACACGGAAGGCCGTGCGGTGACCCCCGAACCCTTCGGCGCGCGCCTGCGCCACGCCATGGACACCCGCGGGCCGCTCTGCGTCGGCATCGACCCGCACGCCTCCCTGCTCTCCTCCTGGGGCCTGAACGACGACATCGCGGGCCTGGAGCGCTTCACGCGCACGGTCGTCGAGGCGCTGGCCGACCGGGTCGCCGTGCTCAAGCCGCAGTCGGCCTTCTTCGAGCGGTTCGGCTCGCGCGGGATCGCCGTGCTGGAGAAGGCCGTCGAGGAGGCGCGGGCGGCCGGGGCGCTGGTCCTGATGGACGCCAAGCGCGGAGACATCGGCTCCACCATGGGCGCGTACGCCGCCACCTACCTCGACGAGGACTCACCGCTCTTCTCGGACGCGGTGACCGTCTCGCCGTACCTGGGCTTCGGCTCGCTGCGGCCCGCGCTCGACGCGGCGGCGGCCTCCGGCTCCGGGGTCTTCGTCCTCGCCCTCACCTCCAACCCCGAGGGCGCCGAGGTGCAGCGCGCCACGGCCGCCGACGGGCGGTCGCTGGCCCAGGTGATGCTCGACCACCTGGCCGCCGAGAACGCGGGGGCGACGCCGCTCGGTTCCGTCGGCGCGGTGATCGGGGCCACGCTCGGGGACGCGGGGGTGGACCTGGCGGTCAACGGCCCGCTGCTCGCGCCGGGCATCGGGGCCCAGGGCGCGAGCGCGGCGGACCTGCCGCGGGTGTTCGGCGCCTCGGTCCGCAACGTCGTGCCGAGCGTGAGCCGGGGTGTCCTGCGTCACGGTCCGGATGTTTCCGGGCTGCGCGAAGCCGCCGGCCGGCTCGCGGACGAGGTCCGCGATGCCGTCCCGGAAGGCTGACGATGCCACGTGACGGTGCGTTGACGGAATCCTGAGCAGAAAACCGGGTTGTTATGCGTGAAATGTCCTGGTCGGCGCAGGCTGACCAGGACTTTTCGTCTGTTCTCGCTGACTCAGGCGGCCTTGGCCGCTAGTCTCCGTCGAGAGCCAACGGATGCAGGTCGTCCGTTGCTCACCAGGTGCGGAGCCATCAGGGTTTCGCACCGGTCCGTATCCGACAGATCGACATCCGAGGTGACGTAGGCGTGGCTCTTCCGCCCCTTACCCCTGAACAGCGCGCAGCCGCGCTCGAAAAGGCCGCCGCGGCTCGCCGGGAGCGGGCCGAGGTCAAGAATCGACTCAAGCACTCCGGCGCCTCGCTCCATGAGGTCATCAAGCAGGGCCAGGAGAACGACGTCATCGGCAAGATGAAGGTCTCCGCCCTCCTCGAGTCCCTGCCCGGCGTGGGCAAGGTCCGCGCCAAGCAGATCATGGAGCGGCTCGGCATCTCCGAGAGCCGCCGGGTCCGGGGTCTCGGCTCCAACCAGATCGCATCCCTGGAGCGTGAGTTCGGCGGCAGCGCCGCCTGACGTTCTCAGGCACTCCTGAGAACGGGGATAATCGCCCCATGGCTGCAACATCCCGGGGGACGTCCCCCGCACCCCCGGACGTACGTCCGCGGCTGACCGTGCTCTCCGGCCCCTCCGGGGTCGGCAAGAGCACGGTCGTCGCGCATATGCGCAAGGTCCATCCCGAGGTCTGGCTCTCGGTCTCGGCCACGACCCGCAAGCCCCGCCCCGGCGAACGCAACGGTGTCCACTACTTCTTCGTGGACGACGAGGAGTTCGACAAGCTGATCGCCAACGGCGAGCTGCTGGAGTGGGCGGAGTTCGCCGGCAACCGGTACGGCACGCCGCGCCGGGCCGTGCTCGACCGCCTGGAGGCGGGCGAGCCGGTGCTGCTGGAGATCGACCTGCAGGGCGCGCGGCTGGTCCGCCAGTCGATGCCCGAGGCGCAGCTGGTCTTCCTGGCGCCGCCGAGCTGGGACGAGCTCGTGCGCAGGCTCACCGGCCGCGGCACGGAGTCGGCCGAGGTGATCGAGCGCAGGCTCACCGCGGCGAGGACCGAACTGGCGGCCGAGGCGGAGTTCGACACGACGCTCGTCAACACCTCCGTCGAGGACGTCGCCCGCGAGCTGCTAACGTTGATGCTGCAGGCTTCCGGCCTCCACGGCACCGACGACTGACCGCGCAGGCTCCATCGGCGGCCCGGTCGACGGCCACGGTCGCAGAACAGCACCACCGCGGAACCAGCACGATCAAAGATCTCTTTGATCTCTATCCCCTTCGGAAGGCAGAGAGTGTCCTCTTCCATCACCACGCCCGAGGGCATCATCAACCCGCCGATTGATGAGCTCCTCGAGGCCACCGACTCGAAGTACAGCCTCGTGATCTACGCCGCCAAGCGCGCGCGCCAGATCAACGCGTACTACTCGCAGCTCGGCGAAGGCCTCCTCGAGTACGTCGGTCCGCTCGTCGACACCCACGTGCACGAGAAGCCGCTCTCGATCGCGCTCCGCGAGATCAACGCGGGCCTGCTGACCTCCGAGGCCATCGAGGGCCCCGCGCAGTAGGCGGTAGACGCACCTTCACCACAGGCCCGGCGGTCGACACCGCCGGGCCTGTGGTGTGCCGGGCGCCGGACCGGCCGCAGGAGGTCCGGCGCGGTGAGGCAGCATGGAGGCGTACGTCCTGAGGCCGTACGGCGCCGAGTGCGCGGAGACACGAGTGCGGGGAGACGCAGTGGACAAGCCGAAGGTCGTCCTGGGGGTCAGCGGGGGCATCGCCGCGTACAAGGCGTGCGAGCTGCTGCGCAGGCTGACCGAGTCGGGCCATGACGTACGGGTCGTGCCGACCGACGCGTCGCTGCACTTCGTCGGTGCGGCCACCTGGTCGGCGCTCTCCGGCAACCCCGTCTCGACGGAGGTCTGGGAGAGCGTCCACGAGGTGCCCCACGTGCGGATCGGTCAGGCCGCCGACCTCGTCGTCGTGGCCCCGGCCACCACCGACCTGCTCGCCAAGGCCGCCCACGGGCTCGCCGGCGACCTCCTGACGAACACGCTCCTCACCGCCCGCTGCCCGGTGGTGTTCGCGCCGGCGATGCACACCGAGATGTGGGAGCACCCCGCCACCCAGGAGAACGTCGCCACACTGCGCCGCCGCGGCGCCGTCGTCATCGAGCCGGCCGTCGGCCGGCTCACCGGGGCGGACACGGGCAAGGGGCGGCTCCCGGACCCGGGCGAGATCTTCGAGGTCTGCCGCCGCGTCCTGGCGCGCGGGCCCGTCGCCCCCGACCTGGTGGGCCGGCACGTGGTGATCAGCGCGGGCGGTACCCGAGAGCCCCTCGACCCCGTCCGCTACCTGGGGAACCGCTCCTCCGGGAAGCAGGGTTACGCGCTGGCGCGCACCGCCGTGGCCCGCGGTGCCCGGGTCACGCTGATCGAGGCCAACACCGGTCTGCCCGACCCGGCGGGGGCCGACGTCCTGCGCGCCGGCACCGCGCTGCAGCTGCGGGAGGCCGTGCTGAAGGTGGCGGCCGACGCCGACGTGGTGGTGATGGCGGCGGCCGTCGCCGACTTCCGGCCCGCCGGCTACGCCACAGGGAAGATCAAGAAGAAGGACGGGCAGGAGCCGGCGCCCGTGGCCCTGGTGCGCAATCCCGACATCCTCGCCGAGGTCTCCTCGGACCGGGCGCGCCCCGGGCAGATCGTCGTCGGGTTCGCCGCCGAGACCGACGACGTCCTCGCCAACGGCCGGGACAAGCTCCGCCGCAAGGCCTGCGACCTCCTCGTCGTCAACGAGGTGGGCGAGCGCAAGACGTTCGGGTCCGAGGAGAACGAAGCGGTCGTGCTCGGGGCCGACGGCAGCGAGACCGCGGTCCCGTTCGGACCCAAGGAAGTGCTCGCCGACACCGTTTGGGACCTCGTCGCGGCACGGTTCGGCTAGATTGCGTAGCAACCGCTCCGGCGGGAAGGAAAGACTAAGGTGAAGGATCCCGTCGAGCACTCCAGAGGAGGGATTGTCGTACCGCAGTCAACCGTGCCGCAGGTCACAGACCCTCCAAGGGGCGAGACGCGTGGTCCGACCGCCGGAAGCGACCGATAAACTGGTCGACGGAATGTGCCGGGCGCAGCCCCCGGACGTCCACCCATGATCAGCCAGCAGCCGCTGCAACCCCAGGGAGCGATGTGTCCCGCCGTCTCTTCACCTCGGAGTCCGTCACCGAGGGTCACCCCGACAAGATCGCTGACCAGATCAGCGACACGATTCTCGACGCGCTCCTGCGCGAGGACCCTTCCTCGCGCGTCGCCGTCGAGACCTTGATCACCACCGGTCTGGTGCATGTCGCGGGTGAGGTCACGACCAAGGCCTACGCCGACATTCCCAACCTCGTGCGCAACAAGGTGCTGGAGATCGGCTACGACTCCTCCAAGAAGGGCTTCGACGGCGCCTCCTGCGGCGTGTCCGTCTCCATCGGCGCGCAGTCCCCGGACATCGCCCAGGGCGTCGACACGGCGTACGAGAAGCGGGTCGAGGGCGACGAGGACGAGCTCGACAAGCAGGGCGCCGGCGACCAGGGGCTGATGTTCGGCTACGCCTGCGACGAGACGCCCGAGCTGATGCCGCTCCCGATCTACCTGGCGCACCGCCTCTCGCGCCGACTGTCCGACGTCCGCAAGAACGGCACCATCCCGTACCTGCGTCCCGACGGAAAGACCCAGGTCACCATCGAGTACGACGGTGACAAGGCCGTCCGCCTGGACACGGTCGTCGTCTCCTCGCAGCACGCCTCGGACATCGACCTCGACTCGCTGCTCGCCCCCGACATCCGCGAGTTCGTCGTCGAGCACGTGCTGGGCCAGCTCATCGAGGACGGCATCAAGCTCGACACCGAGGGCTACCGCCTCCTGGTCAACCCGACGGGCCGCTTCGAGATCGGCGGCCCCATGGGCGACGCCGGCCTCACCGGCCGCAAGATCATCATCGACACGTACGGCGGCATGGCCCGCCACGGCGGCGGTGCCTTCTCCGGCAAGGACCCGTCCAAGGTCGACCGGTCGGCCGCGTACGCGATGCGCTGGGTGGCGAAGAACGTCGTCGCAGCCGGCCTCGCGGCCCGCTGCGAGGTCCAGGTCGCGTACGCGATCGGCAAGGCCGAGCCCGTGGGGCTGTTCGTCGAGACGTTCGGCACCGCCGCCGTCGACACGGAGAAGATCGAGCACGCCATCGGCGAGGTGTTCGACCTCCGTCCGGCCGCGATCATCCGCGACCTCGACCTGCTCCGCCCGATCTACGCCCAGACCGCGGCCTACGGCCACTTCGGCCGCGAGCTCCCCGACTTCACCTGGGAGCGCACGGACCGCGTGGACGCGCTGCGCAGCGCCGCGGGTCTCTAGGGGCGGGGCGCCCCAGGCCCCGCGGAGGGCCGCCGCGCGCACAGTCCCGCACAGCGGGCCCGGCAGCGCGCAGTTGGCAGGGCCCCCTTCGGGGGGGGGATCAGGCCGCCGCCCAGGGGGGCGCGCCCCTGCAACGGCGTGGGGGGGGGATGGTAGGTTTGTCTGTGTGT
>NZ_JBEXWB010000138.1:0-15357 GCF_040629645.1 Streptomyces sp. NPDC005899
ACCGCGCCCTGGACGGCCGCCTCCGGCAGCGCGTCGTCGGCCAGCAGCCCGGCCGCGCTCACCGCGAAGCGGTCCCCGGCGCCGCACGCGTCGCCGTCCGCGGTCCAGGGGGCCGGGACCAGCAGCGGCTCCTCGCCGTGCGACAGCAGGGCGCCGCGGCCCCCCAGGGTGACGGCGACGGAGGTGACGCCCCAGGCGCGGATGAGCCGGCGGGCGTCCGCCGCGGAGCGGCGCAACTCGGCCTGCGGGCCCTGCGGTGCCGCTTCGGACGTCTCGTCACGGCCGGTGCGGGCGGGCGTCCGGGCGGTGTCGCGGGCGGCGAATCCGCGGGCCTCCGCGGCCGAGGGCGTGGCGAGCCGGACCCCCTTCACGGGCGGCCCGCCCTTCGGGTGGGGGTCCCAGACGACGGGCACCCTGGCGGCGGCCCGGGTGAGCGCCTCGCGCAGTACGTCGGCGGTACCGCGGCCGTAGTCGGCGCCGCGGACGGCCGCGGCCGCCTCGACGGCGGCGTACGCCTCCTCGGTCGCCCCGGCGGCCCGGCCGTCGCCGTCGTCCAGCCTGAGCAGGGACACGCCCCGGGCCATCACCCGGGTCTTGCAGGGCAGTTCGCCGGTGAGCGGCAGCTCGACCAGCCGGACACGCCCCTTCAGCAGCCGCCGCAGGATCCGGCTGGCGTCGTCGTCACCCAGCGCGGTGACGAGGGTGACCTCCCGGCCGTCCGCCGCTCCGAGGCAGGCGGCGAGCGCCGCGCCGCCGGGCCGGGTGGTACGGCGCGCGCCGTGCACCACCGGCACAGGGGCGTCGGGCGCCAGCCGGTCCGCGTGGCCGGACAGGTCGTGGTCGAGCAGGGCGTCCCCGACGACGAGCAGGGGCGTGGGGCCGGTCATGCGATGCCCTCCCCGACCGGGGCGGGGGCCGGGTCCGTCCGGCGGCCGGCCTCGGTGACGTGGCCGTCGACGGCCTGGTCGAACGCCTCGCAGATCATGTGCACGGCCACCAGGTGGAGTTCCTGGACCGTGGCGGAGACGGGCGCGTCGACGCACAGCGCCTCGTCGCCGGCCGCTTCGAGCGGGTTGGGGGCGGGTCCGGTGAGGGCCCAGACCGTCATGCCGATGCGGTGGGCCTCGGCCGCCGCCGCCAGCAGGTTGGCGCTCGCGCCACTGGTCGACAGCAGCATGAGGACGTCGCCGGGGCGGCCGTGGGCACAGGTCTGGCGGGCGAACACCTCCTGGACGCCGTAGTCGTTGGCGATGGCCGTCGTGGAGGAGGTGTCGGCGTGCAGGGCGATCGCCGAGAAGGGGGGCCGGTCGTCGCGGTAGCGGCCGACGAGCTCGGCCGTCAGGTGCTGGGCCTGGGCGGCGCTGCCGCCGTTGCCGGCGACGAGGAGCCTGGCTCCGCCGCCGAGGCGCCGGGCGAGTTCCGTGCCCCAGCGGTGGACGAGGGGGCACGACCGGCGGAACGCCGTGAGGGCGTGCATGAGGTCGTCGCAGTGGTGGCCGTCGGGGGTGAGGTTCATCGGACTGCTCCCGAGAGTGAGGGGGCGGCTCGTACGGCGCTGTAGACGCGGGCGACACCGTCGGTGACCCGGTCCCAGGTGAAGTGGGCGAGGACGCGTTCGCGGCCCGCGGCACCGAGGCGTTCCAGCCGATCCGGATCGTCGATCAGGTCCCTGATGACGCCCGCGAGCGCGTGGCTGTCGTCGTCGGGCGGGACCAGTGCGCCCGTCACGCCGTCGGCCACCGTGTCGAGGTGCCCGCCGACCGCGGTGGCGAGGACCGGGGTGCGGCAGGCCATGGCTTCGATGGGCACGATGCCGAAGGGCTCGTAGTCGGGGAGCGAGAGCACCAGGTCGGCGCTGGACATCAGCCGGGGCATACGGGTGTGGGCCACCGCTCCCAGCAGGGTGACGCGGTCCTGGACCCCGTACTCCTCGGCCACCTTCCGCAGGCGTTCGGCCTCCGGTTCGGCGAACATCAGCGCCGCATCGGGGCCGCCCGCGACGAGCAGTTCGGCGTCGGGCACCTCGGCGAGCGCGCGGACGGCCCGGTCGAACCCCTTGCGCCGTACGAGCCGGCCGACGGCCAGCAGACGGCGGGGCCCGGACCCGGGCCGGCGGGCGTCCTCGACGGGCGAGAAGTGGACGGGGTCGACACCGCACGGCACGACCGAGATCCGCTCGCGCGGCACACCCATGGCGGTCAGCTCGGCGACCTCGTCGGCGCAGGTCGCCAGCACCCGCCTGCACTCCCGTCCGATCGCCGCCTCCACGGCCAGGCGCTGGGGCGGGCTGGTGTCGTCGGCTCCCTGGTGCCGCCTCTTGACGGTGCCGAGGGCGTGGTAGGTCTGCACGACCGGGACACCGAGGCCGCGGACGCCCGACAGGGCCGCCGTGCCGGACATCCAGAAGTGGGCGTGCACGACGTCCGGCGGTCCGGACCGCCAGAGGCGAGCGAGGAAGTCACCGAACTCCGGCATGTGGGCGAGCAACTCGTCCTTGGGCACCCGTTCGGGTGGCCCGGCGGGCACGTGGACGACCCGGAAGCCGCCCGGTGCGGCGACCTGCGCCGGCAGCGCGGGGTCGTCACGGCGCGTGTAGACGGTGACGGTGTGACCCCGCCGGGCGAGGTGTTCGGCGAGCTGGGCCACGTAGACGTTCTGCCCGCCGGCGTCCGGCCCGCCGAGCTCGGCCAGCGGGCTGGCGTGCTCGGAGACCAGGGCGACGCGGGCGGGGACCGGAGCGGCGTTCCTCATCGCGTGACCTCTTTCATCAGGTGTTCCCAGTCGTCCAGGAAGCGCTGCACCCCGTACCGGGCGAGTGCGGCGGCCCTGGCCCCCTCCCCCACGCGCCTGGCGTGCCCGTGGTCGGCGAGGAAGGCGCGGACGGCCTCCTCCAGGACGTCGGGGCGGTTGGAGACGACCCCGGCGCCGTCCGGGACCGCTTCGCGGACCTCCGTGGTGTCCAGCGCCACGACGGGCATACCGAGGAACATCGCTTCCAGGAGCGACAGGCCCAGCGACGTCCAGCGCACGGGATGGAGGTAGAGCCGGCGGCGGGCCATGGCCGGATGGAGTTCGCCCTGCGGCAGGTCCCAGGTGCGGCAGCGGTCGGCCGGCAGGCCCAGGTGCGCGGCGAGCCCTTCGGTCCGCATGCCGAAGACGTCCAGCGGCGCGGCGCGGGAGAAGGCCGGCAGCAGGTCGGTCCCGGTGGTGCGTCCCCGCCGCACCGGCTCGTTCACCACGACCGCGGCCCGCGGTTCCTCGCCGGTCCAGAGCCGCCCCGGGTCGATGATGCCGTGCTCGATGACCGTGGCGGGGGCCCGTCCGGTGTCCCACATCAACCGGTTGAAGTGCGTGACGTGCACCACGGGGATGTCGGCGCGCCCGGCGAGCGGGTGCCTGGTGCCGACCGCCGTGCCGTCCGGGCTGTTGTGCTCGACGTACACGGCGGGGACGTCGGTGCCCGGCCGCCGGCCCGTCCAGGTGCGGGCGAGCTCGATCTCGTGGGGCCGCTGCAGGACCATCAGGTCGATGTCGCGCTCCCGCAGCTCGCCGGGACTCACCTCGCGCACCCGTTCCGGCCACCGCCAGGTGCGGGCCCGGCCGAGGCCGTCCGGTCCGCGGTCCGGTGTGACGGGCACCAGGCAGGTGTGCGGTCCCTGGACGAACGAGGTGGTCCAGGAACCGTGGACGTGCCAGATGAGGATGTTCATGCGGTCACCTCGATGAGTTCGCGGACGGCCCGCACCACCTGCTGCGGCGTGACCTCGTCCAGGCACGGGTGGCCGGGGACGGGGCAGTGCCGGGCGCGGCTGTCGGCACACTTCGCGGACTGGTCGCCCAGCAGGACGCAGGGCACCCCGTACGGGCCCCAGCGTTCCGCGGGCACGACCGGGGCGAACAGGGAGACGACGGGTGTGCCGACCGCGGCGGCGAGGTGGGCGGGGCCGGTGTTGCCGCTGACGAGCACGTCGGCGCCGCGCAGCACGCCGGCCAGGGTGCGGGGTTCCGTCCGGCCGCCGAGGTCCAGTCCGGCCTGGCCGCTCACCCGCCGGGTCAGCGGGGTCTCGTCCGGTCCGCCGGTGACCACCACGCGGTGTCCGGCGTCGGCGAGCCGTTCGACGGTCTCCGCGCAGCGCCCGGGGCTCCAGGCGCGGGCCGGGGCGCTGGCCCCGGGGTGGACGACGACGTAGGGGCCGTTGCCGGTGAGGGCGGTGGTGTCGGGGGCGGGCAGCACCCGGAGCCGGCCGTAGTCACCGCGCGCGGGTGCGAAGCCCATGGCGACGGCGGTGTCCAGTGCCGCCTCCGCCTCGTGGCGGCCGGGGAGCCGCCGGTGCCGGACGTCGAGAAGGGTGCCCGGGTGGTCGACGCTGTCCGCCCCGATCCGGCCCACGCCGGCCATCCTGAGCAGCAGCGCGGTGGGCAGGGGGCTCTGGTGGAAGGACGTCAGGACGAGCGCGGTGTCGTACGCGCCCTCCCGCAGCCGCCGGATCAGCGTCTCGATCCCGGCCTCCTCGACCGTCGGCGGCCGTACGCCCTCCCAGGGCGCCTCCCAGACGACGACGTCGTCGACACCGGGCAGCAGCCGGGCGGCGGGCTCGCCCCGCGGACCGCACAGCAGGGTGACGTGGGAGGCCCTCGCGGCGACGGCGCGGACGGCGGGCCCGGCGAGGAGCACGTCGCCGAAGCTGTCCAGCCGGGTGACCAGGGCCCTCATGCGCGGGCCTCCTGACGGTCCAGGACCATCCGTACGGCGGACAGGACGTCCGGTGCGGTCCGGCGTTCGGCCGCCACCTCGGCCGGCAGGGTCACTGCGTTGGGTACGAGGACGCCGCGGGCCCCGGCGGCCCGTGCCGCGAGGACGTCGGCCCGGATGTCCCCGATGACCACGCACTCCTGCGGGCGCACGCCCAGCCGGCGGGCGGCCTCCAGGACGAGTCCGGGCCGCGGTTTGCGGCAGGCGCAGCCGTCGTCGGGGGTGTGCGGGCAGAACACCCAGGTGCCGAGGGTGCCCAGCAGGGCGTCCGCCCGCGCGTTGACGCGCAGTACGTCGTCCTCGCTGAGCAGCCCCCGGCCGATGCCCGACTGGTTGCTGACCACACCGGTGGGGATGCCTTCGGCACGCAGCAGGTCCACCGCCTCGCGCGCCCCGGGCAGGAGCCTGACCAGCCCGGGGTCGCCGTTGTAGGGGACGTCCTCGACGAGGGTGCCGTCGCGGTCGAAGAGGACAGCGGACACCCGCCCGTACGGTGGCGCGTCGGGTCTCACCGGGCACCTCCCAGCGGCTGGGCGTTCCGGTGCCTGACCAGGCCCGTGAGCCAGTGGCGGACCGCGAGCGGCGGGATGGCCGCGCTGGTGGCCGCCATGGTGAGGATCTCGTCCCGGGTACGGGGTCCGGGGGCGATGCGGGCCACGGCGAACTCGGCGGTGCCGAGCGCCCACAGCGCGCCGGCGACGGCGGCCGCGCGGCGGTGGCCGGCCGCGGCGCACACGGAGGCGGCGAGCCCCAGTCCGGTGACGGCCAGGTGCGCGGGGAGCCGGCCCCGGGGAGCGTGGGCCCGTATCCACCAGTCGGCACCGTGCAGGCGGTTCATCAGGACGTCGTCGGCGTTGCCGCGCTGGGCCGCGAGCGACGCCCAGCGGTCCGCCGGGCGGACGGGGTGGCGGGTGACGCGCTGCCCCGGGCGCAGTGTCCAGCCGGCGTCCATCACGCGCAGCGCCAGATCGGCGTCCTCCCGGAAGGCGCGGCGGAAGCGCTCGTCGAAGCCGCCCGCCTCCTTGAGGGCGATCGCCCGGTAGGCCATGTCGGCCGTGGCCCAGGCGGCCTGCTCCAGACCCGCGGTGCCCCGCTCCCAGTCCGTGGGCCTGCGGTCCTCGGGGAGGGGGACCGTGAGCCGCCCCTGCACGCCGCCGGTACGGGCGTCCGCAGCCGCGAGGTCCTCGGCGAGCCGCTCGGCCCAGTCGGGGAGGACCCGCACGTCGTCGTCGAGGAAGACCACCCAGGGCGCGGTGACGGCCCGCAGGCCGGCGTTGCGTGCCGCCGCCGGTCCGCGGCCGCCGGTCGCCAGGGTGCGGACGCGGTCGCAGAGCTCTCCGGCCGCCTCGACGGGAAGGATGTCCCGCGGCTCGGGGCGGTCGTCGACGACGACGACCTCGGCCGGGCGCGGCCCGGTGGCGGACGCCAGAGCCCGCAGGCAGTCGGCGAGGCAGGGGCGCCCGATCGTGGGGACGACCACCGCGTACTCGGGGGCGTTCATGCGTACGCCTTCGCCCGCCGTACCGCGAACGGTCCGAGGGCCAGGAGGTCGACGGGCGCCGAGCCGAAGCACTCCAGCGCGTCCCGGGGGTCGTCGACCATCGGCCTGCCCGCCGTGTTGAGGCTGGTGTTGACGACGACGGGCAGCCCGGTACGCCGTTCGAAGGCGCCGAGCATCCGGGCCACGAGCGGTTCGGCGGCGGCGTCCACCGTCTGGATGCGGGCGGTGCCGTCGACGTGGACGACCGCCGGGATGCGGGTGCGCCACTCCTCGGCGACCTCGTGGACGAACAGCATGTACGGGCTGGGGACCGGGCCGTCGAAGAGTTCGGCCGCCCGCTCGGCGAGCACCATGGGCGCGACCGGGCGGAACTCCTCACGGCCCTTGACCGCGTTCAGCCGCTCCAGGTTCTCGGCCCGGCCGGGATGCGCGAGCAGCGAGCGGTGGCCGAGGGCGCGCGGGCCGAACTCGGAGCGCCCCTGGAACCAGGCGACGACGCCGTCGCGGCTCAGTTCCTCGGCGACGGTCTCGGCGATGTCGTCGGGCTCCTCGTACGGCACGGCCGCCCGTTCCAGCCAGCCGCGCAGTTCCCCGTCGCTCCAGCCCCGCCCGAGGGCGGCGGTCGGCATGGCCGCGACGGGCTCCTTCTCGTTGGCCACGTGCAGGGCGGCGCCCAGCGCCGTCCCGGCGTCGCCAGCGGCGGGCTGGACCCAGATCTCCCGGAAGGGGCTCTCGCGGTACAGGCGGGTGTTGGCCACGCAGTTGAGGGCCACCCCGCCGGCGAGGGTGAGCACGTCCTCGCCCGTGCGGCCGTGCAGCCACCGGGCCAGGTCGAGCATGACGTCCTCCAGGCACTCCTGGGCGCTCGCCGCCACGTCGGCGTGGTCCTGGGTCCAGGGGGCTCCGGGCTCCCTCCCGGGCACGAGCGAGGCCCAGGGGACGGGCCGGGCCCGGAATCCGCCGTCTCCGTCGGCGTGGACGTACTCCCGCAGCCGGTCCTTGAAGCGGGGCTTCCCGTAGGAGGCGAGGGCCATCACCTTGAACTCGTCGCTGCTGCGCAGGAACCCCAGGTGCTGGGTGAGGTCCTCGTAGAACAGCCCGACGGAGTCCGGCAGTTCCTGGGAGGCCAGGACGGTCAGTTCCCGGTTCACGTAGCGGCCCGCGAGGTGGGACCCGCACTCGCCGCGGCCGTCGAGCACGAGGACCGCGCAGTCGGGGTGCGGTGACGCCTGCCCGGCCGAGGCGGCGTGCGCCACGTGGTGGGCCACGAAGCGGACCTTGGCGGGGTCGAGCCCGGGCAGCGCCTCGGCGAGGAACTCCGGGGCGCGCCGGGCGTACTCCTGGCGGAGGTGGTCCCACGGGTCGTGCAGCCCCATCCGCTCGGCCGGGCGCGAGAGGTGCGCGTCGTAGGAGTAGGCGACCGCGTCGAGGTCGGCGGGGGCCAGCCCGGCCTGTTCCAGGCACCAGCGGGCGCTGAGCTCGGGCAGTTCCCAGGCGGAGAAGGGGAGCGGGCGCTTGCCGTGCTTGCGCCGGCTGAAGCGCTCCTCCTCCGCCGCCGCGACGATCCTGCCGTCCACGACGAGGGCGGCTGCGGGGTCGTGGAAGAGTGCGTTGATACCGAGGACGCGCATGGGGGCCTCCGTCAGAGCCGCTGGGCCGTCGCGGCGGTTTCGGGCAGGGACGAGAAGTAGCCGATGGTGCGTTTGATGCCTTCCTCGCTGCTCACCCGGGGCTCCCAGCCGAGCAGTTCGCGGGCCAGGGTGGTGTCGGGCCTGCGCCGTTCGGGGTCGTCGACGGGACGGTCGACGAACGTGAGCGTGGAGGCGGAACCGGTCATGGCGATCACACGGCGGGCGATGTCGGCGACCGCGACCTCCTCGCCGCCGCCGATGTTGACCGGGCGTACCGCGTGGCTGGCGGCGATCAGGAGGACACCGTCGATCGTGTCGTCCACGTAGCACAGGGAGCGCGTCTGGCTCCCGTCGCCCGCCACGGTCACCGGCTTCCCGGCCAGTGCCTGGGAGATGAAGGTCGGGACCGCCCGCCCGTCGTCGGCCCGCATCCTGGGCCCGTAGGTGTTGAACATCCGTACGATGCCCGCGTCCAGCCCCTTCGCGCCGACGTGCGCCGTGACCAGGGCCTCGGCGAACCGCTTCGACTCGTCGTACACGCTGCGCGGGCCGACCGGGTTGACGTTGCCCCAGTAGTCCTCGCGCTGCGGGTGGACGAGCGGGTCGCCGTAGACCTCGGAGGTGGAGGCGAGGAGGAAGCGCGCGCCGTCGCGGTGGGCGATCGCGAGCGCGTTGCGGGTGCCGAGGCTTCCGGCGTCCAGGGTCTCCAGCGGGTGGCGCAGGTAGTGCACGGGCGAGGCGGGGCAGGCGAAGTGCAGGACCAGGTCGTAGGGGCCGGGCAGTTCGGCGGCCAGGGCGTCCGAGGACACGTCGCACTGCACGAAACGGAATCCGGGCCGGCCGGTCAGGTGGGCGATGTTGCGGGTGGATCCGGAGAGCAGGTTGTCCACGCAGTCGACTTCGACTCCCGAATCCAGCAGCCGGTCGCAGAGGTGGGAGCCGAGGAAACCGGCGCCCCCGGTCACGGCGGCGCGGCGCCAGGGGGGCGGTGTCGTCAGGAAGGTCATAGGACGGCCTTTCGTCCGCTGCGAGAGGGCTTCCCGCCTGTCCCCGAGGGGGCGGCAGGAGTTCCCGGTCGGGAGGTGACCGGGCCTTTCCGGTTCCGTTCCGCGCCGGACGGCGCCCGCTGGCGGGTGCCTTCCGGCGTGCGGCCGCCGTGGTCCTGACGGCACGGCCAGCCGGGTAACCAGGACAGTTGCGTTCACACATCGAATTCTGCTTCCTTATCCGTATGTGCGGCCTTTGCGCAGGTGGGCGCCTCGGCAGGATCGCGCTCCCACCCGAATGGAGTCATCGGCCCAGGACCGGGGGCGACGGCGGCCCGCCCCTCGGCCGTCGGGCGCTCCGGGCCGTCGGCGGGAGCGCCGCCACGCACCGGGGCGAGCGCCACGGCGGGCTCCGGGGCCGTCGGGGACGACGACGCGGCGGGGTACGGCGTCAGCGGGCGGGGGTCCGCCGTGGCCGGGACGCCTGGGTGACGCCGGCGGTGCGCCCCGCCGTACCGCGTTCCCTGAGCACTCCCTCCCGCACGCTGCGGCAGGACGCGCTGATCAGGCGCGAGACGTGCATCTGGGAGATGCCCAGTTCGGCGGCGATGGCGCTCTGCGTTATGCCCACGAAGAAGCGCAGGTAGAGCACGCGGCGCTCCCGCTCCGGCAGTCGCCGCAGTCCCGGTCGCACCGACTCCCGGTCCACCACCAGGTCGAACGCGGCGTCGATCCCGCCCAGGCGCTCACCGAGCGACGGGCCGCCGTCGGCTCCGCCGATCTCGACGTCGGTGGACAGGGCGCTGTAGCTGTGGAGCGCCTCGCTGCCCTGGCGCACCTCGTCCTCGCTGAGGCCGGTGTGCGCCGCGATCTGCCGGTCGGTGACCCTGCTTCCGTCGCCGCCCGCGGCCAGTTCGGCGTGGGCGGCGCGTACGGCGTTGCGCAGGTCCTGGACACGGCGCGGCACGTGGACCGACCACGTCCGGTCCCTGAAGTGCCGTTTGATCTCGCCGACGATCGTGGGGACCGCGTAGCTGGCGAAGGCGTTGCCCAGAGCCGCGTCGTAGCGGTCGACCGCGTTGACGAGACCCACCGCGGCGACCTGCCGCAGGTCGTCCAGGGACTCCCCGCGGTCCCGGAACCGGCCGGCCAGACGGTGTGCCATGGGGAGCCAGGCCAGGATCACGTCGTCGCGCAACCGGTCGCGTTCCGGACCGGCGGGCAGTTCGGCAAGACGCCGGAAGGCCGCTGCCGCGGCCGGGCCGGCACGCCGGTCGTCGGCACACATGTGGGCCACGCACCTCCTCGACGTACACGGGCACGCCCCGCCTCCAGTGCGATGAAAACAAAGGACGGCCGCGTCCGCTCGCCGGGCGGGCGGGAACCACGCGCGACGCGGCGGGGGCGTGCTCGGCCGATGGGGTGCACAAGGGCGGGGCGGTCGCCACGGAGCCGCCGGGGTACCGGTGGTCCGCCCGGCGGCCCGGGCGCCGCCGGGCGGACCACCATCCCCTACCGCGCGCCGTCCGCATCCTCGCGGGCCTCGGGGGTACGGCTCAGGGCTCCGGGCCACCAGGCGGTCCGGCCGATGTCCCTGACGAGGGCCGGCACCAGCAGCGAGCGGACGACGAGGGTGTCGAGGAGGACGCCGAAGGCCACGATGAAGGCGATCTGCACCAGGAACGCCAGAGGGATGACGCCGAGGGCGGCGAAGGTGGCCGCGAGGACGACACCGGCCGAGGTGATGACCCCGCCGGTGGTCGTCAGCCCGCGGAGCACGCCCTGCCTCGGTCCGTGGATGAGGGACTCCTCACGGACCCGGGACATCAGGAAGATGTTGTAGTCGACGCCGAGTGCCACCAGGAAGACGAACCCGTAGAGCGGTACGGAGGAGTCGGTGCCGCTGAAGCCGAAGACGTGCCGGAAGACGAGGGACGAGACGCCGAGTGTGGCGAGGAAGTTGAGCGCCACCGTGGCGACGAGGAGCACGGGCATCAGCAGGGAGCGGAGCAGCCCGACGAGGATCACCAGGATGATCAGGAGCACCACCGGCACGATCACGCTCCGGTCGTGTTCGGCGGTCTTCTGCGTGTCGTACTGCTGAGCGGTGTAGCCGCCGACGAGGGCGTCCGCGCCGGGCACCGCGTGGACCGCTTCCCGCAGCCGGGTGACGGTCCGCTTCGCGGCGTCGCTGTCGGAGGCGTCCGTGAGCGTGGCGTCGATGCGGATCCGGCCGTCGACGACGAGCGGCTCACCCTGACCGGGGCGGCCGGAGGCGGTCACCGGGAGGGCCGCCGCGACACCGGGCGTACTCCGCACGGCCTCGGTCACCCGGCCGGCCTCGGTCGCGTCGGCGATCACGACCGCGGGGGTGCCCGAGCCGCCGGGGAAGTGCTCACTCAGGGTCTTCTGGGCGGCGACGGACGGCGCGTCGTTGACGAAGATCTCCGCCAGGGGCACGCCCTTGGATTCCAGCGTCGGCGCGAAGGCGGCGCAGGCCACGAGCAGGGCCAGGGTGACGGCCCACACCTTGCGCGGCGCACGGTCGACCAGGGAGGCGATCCGTGACCAGACGCCGGCGGAGCCGGAGCCGGCCCCGTCCGCCTTCGGCCTGGCCGGCCAGTACGCGGCCCGGCCGAGCAGCACCAGGACGGCGGGCAGGAAGGTCAGGGCGCTGAGGACGGAGCAGACGATGCCGATGGCACCCACGGGCCCGAGGGCGCGGTTGTTCGTGAGGTCGCTGAGCAGGAGCGCGAGCAGGCCGAGGGCGACGGTGGCGGCACTCGCGACGATCGGCCCGGCCGACTCGCGGAGCGCGGCACCCATGGCGGCCCACCGGTCCTGCCGCCGGATCAGCTCCTCGCGGAACCGCGCCGTGAGCAGCAGGGCGTAGTCGGTGGCGGCGCCGATGACGAGGATGGACAGGATGCCCTGGACCTGCCCGTCGACGCGCACGACGTCGTGGTCGGCGAGTACGTACACGATGGCGCAGGCCACGCCGAGCGCGAAGACGGCGCCGACGATGATGATCAGGGGGAGCAGCACACTGCGGTAGACCAGGAGCAGGATCACCAGCACGGTCACGAGCGCCACGCCGACCAGCAGGCCGTCGATGCCGCCGAAGGCGTCGGAGAGATCCGCCTGGCTGGCGGCGGGTCCGGCGACCTGGGCGGTCGTCCCGGGCACCGCGCCGGCCGCTTTCCGCACGGTGGCCAGCGCGTCGGGCAGCTCGTCCCCGAGGTCCGGCCGCAACTGCACGACGCCTTCGAGCGCCCGACCGTCCTTCGACGGCAGCGCGGGACTCACCTGACCGGTCACCCCGGGCGTCCCCTTCAGGGAGGCGAGCGCCGCGGTGGCGGCACGGCGCTGCTCGGCGCCGAGCGTCCCGCCGTCCTCGGAGGTCCAGACGACGACCGCCGGCACGGTCTCCTGCCGGCTGAACGCCTTCTGCTGCTCGATGACGCGGGTGGACTCGGCGCCCTGCGGGAGGAACGCGGCCTGGTCGTTCGTGGCCACCTCTCCGAGCTTGCCGGCGTACGAGCCGAAGGCGCCGCCGAGGGCGAGCCAGACGACGACGAGCAGGACGGGGATCAGCCGGCGGACCGGCCGCGGTACGGCGGACATTGTGCTCCCAGGTCGGCCGAGGGCCTTCGGACGTGACGTGCGGGCATGGTGAAAGAGATCCCTTGACGACAAAGAATCTCAATGATTGAGATACTAGCGCGCGCCTGCCGGTTGCTGTCCAGCGAAGGTCCTGGACGGGCCGGGGCGGGGTGGACGAGATCGAGGTGAGCGTGGCCGGGGTGGCCGAGGTGAAGGAGTGCCCGGCGGGCGGGGCCGGGGGCGGCGGGCCCGCCGGTCAGCGCGGAGGAGCCGGTATGCGGGCGAGTTCGCCGTTGAGGCGGCCGAGGAAGCGGATCGCCGCCTCGACCTCTCCGGGACCGGCGGCGTCCCGGGCCCGTGCGGCCGCGTCGGCCAGCGGCATGAAGAACGAGCGCGCCACCGCCTTGGCCGTGGGTTCGTAGTACAGGTGCACCACACGGCGATCGGTGCTCTCCCGGGCGCGGCGGATGTGGCCCGAGCGCTCCAGGCGGTCGAGGCACGCCGTGACGGCACCGGACGTCAGGCCGAGGTGGTCGCGCAGCCGGCCCGGGGTCAACGGGGCGTCGGCGTCGAGGATGGCCGAGAGGGCCTGCACGTCGGTCGGGTGCAGCCCCTGTGCGTGGGCGAAGGCGTGGACCAGGCGGTTGATCTCGCCGTTCGCCAGGCGCAACTGGACGGCGAGCGCCTGGAGCCGGGCCCCGGCGGATCCGTCGGCGCCGGTTCCTCCGCGAGCGTCAGCACTGTCCACGGGAGCCATAGTAGAACGCGTCCGGACCACCCCCGGGCACGCTTGCGGGCGGACTCCGTGCCGGACCGCCGCCGGAGACTCGTTCCGCCCGCGCGTCGTAGGAGCCTTGAACGCCCACGGTTCGGGAAGGATCGGTTCCGCAGGCCGACCGGACCGGCAGGCTCCCTCCCGAGCCGCCCGGCCGCACGACGGAAGGGGGCACCGTGCCGCACGCGGACGTCGTGGTCGTGGGGGCGGGCGCGGCCGGGCTGAGCCTGGCCCACCGCCTGTGCGCGGAGCCGCACACCACCGCCCCCTCCGTCCTCCTCGTCGACCCTCCCCCGGGCCGGCTCCGGCCGCCGCCGCGCACCTGGTGCTTCTGGGAGCCCCCCGGCGGAGAGTACGACTCCGTCCTGTCGGCGTCCTGGCGGCGGCTGCGGGTCCGGGACGCCACGGGAGGGGCCACGGTCGCCGAGCCGGGGCGGCTCCGCTACAAGATGCTGCGGTCGGACGCCTTCGAGTCGCTGGTCCACGCACGGCTCGACACCGCGCCGAACCTCCGCAGGATCGAGGCCACGGTGGACACCGTGCGGGACACGCGGGACGGTGCCGAGGTGCTCGCCCACGACGCCCGCGGGAAGGCGATCGTCCTGCGGGCGAGGTGGGTCTTCGACTCCCGGCCCCCGCGGTGGCTGCCGCCCGCGCGCACCACGCTCCTCCAGCACTTCACGGGCTGGTTCGTACGCACCGCCCGACCGGTGTTCGACCCCGGCGTGGCGGACCTGATGGACTTCCGGACACCGCAGCCGGCCCACGGGCTCTCCTTCGGTTACGTGCTCCCGCTCGGGACGGACGAGGCCCTCGTGGAGTACACGGAGTTCTCCCGCGCCGTGCTGAGCCCCGAGGAGTACGAGCGGGCGCTGCGCCACTACACGGCCGACGTACTCCGGCTCGGCGCCTTCACGGTGTCCGCCGTCGAGCACGGTGTCATCCCGATGACGGACGGCCACTTCCCGCACCGGGCGGGCCGTTCGGTGTTCCGCGTCGGGACGGCGGGCGGCGCGACACGGCCGTCCACGGGTTACACGTTCGCCGCCGTGCAGCGGCAGAGCCGTTCCGTCGCGGCGCAGCTGCGCGAGGGGCGCCCCCTGCGGGTGCCACCGCCGTACGGGGCGTGGCCGCGGGCCATGGACGCCGTGCTGCTGCGGGCCCTGGACACCGGGCGGGTGAAGGGCGCCGACTTCTTCCCCGGCCTCTTCCGCAGGGTTCCGGCGGAACGGCTGCTGCGCTTCCTGGACGGCAGCAGCCGGGTGCGCGAGGACCTCCTCGTGGGGGTGCGCACGCCCGTCCTGCCGATGCTCCGCACGGTGGCCGAACTTCCCCTGCTGTCGCACGGTCCCGGCCCCGCGACGCCCTACCCGCACCTTCCGCGCACGTCCGAAGAGGAAGAGACCGACCGATGACCCTGCTCCGCGACGACGAGCTGTCCGCCGCCTTCGACCGCGCCTCGGTCTCCTACGACCGGCTCGTGGCGGCCAATCCGGGCTACCACTCCCACGTACGCCGTTCGGCACGCCGGCTGGGCCTCGCGGACGGCGGGCGCGGCAGACGGCTGCTGGACCTCGGCTGCGGAACCGGCGCGTCGACCGCCGCACTGCTCCGGGCGGCCCCGCACGCGGACATCGTGGCGGTCGACGCCTCGGCGGGGATGCTGGAGCGGGCGGCGGCCAAGAAGTGGCCGGGGAGCGTCTCCTTCGTGCACGCACCGGTGGAGCGGATCGCCGCCGCCGGCGTGCGGGGCCCCTTCGACGCGGTGTTCGCCGCCTACCTCTTCAGGAACGTCGCCGATCCCGACGGCGTCCTCGCCGACGCCCGCGGGCTCCTGGCCCCGGGTGGCCGCATCGGCGTGCACGAGTACGCCCTGGCCGGCGGGCCGGTGCACCGGGCCCTGTGGACGGCGGTCTGCCGGGCCGTCGTGATGCCGGCCGGGCGGCTCGCCGGGGACGCCCCGCTGTACCGCCATCTGTGGCGCAGCGTCCTGGAGTTCGACACGGCTCCGGCGTTCGCGGGCCGGTTGCGCCGGGCCGGTTTCGAGGGCGTGCGGGTGCTGCCCCTGCCGGGCTGGCAGACGGGCATCACCCACACCTTCGCCGGCC
>NZ_JBEXWB010000139.1:0-15348 GCF_040629645.1 Streptomyces sp. NPDC005899
GCCCCGGCGAGTCGCGGGGCAACGTGGCGGGCGGAAACGTGGCGTGCGAGTCGCGCGGGAGCGTGGCGCGCGGGAATCAGAACAGGCGCAGCTTGTCGTCCTCGATGCCGCGCATCGCGTCGTAGTCGAGGACCAGGCACCCGATGCCCCGGTCCGTCGCCAGCACCCGGGCCTGCGGCTTGATCTCCTGCGCCGCGAAGACCCCCCGCACCGGCGCCAGATGCGGGTCGCGGTTGAGCAGCTCCAGGTAACGCGTCAGCTGCTCCACGCCGTCGATGTCGCCCCGCCGCTTCAGCTCCACGGCCACGGTCCTCCCGTCCGCGTCCCGGCACAGGATGTCGACCGGACCGATGGCGGTCGGGTACTCGCGGCGGATGAGGGTGTAGCCGTCGCCGAGTGTCTCGATCCGGTCGGCGAGCAGTTCCTGGAGGTGCGCTTCCACCCCGTCCTTGATGAGGCCCGGGTCCACCCCGAGCTCGTGGGACGAGTCGTGGAGGACCTCCTCCATCGTGATGATCAGTTTCTCGCCCGCTTTGTTCACCACGGTCCAGATCCCCTCGCTGCCGTCGGCGCCCTCCTTCAGGGTGCACGGCGGGGACATCCAGTTGAGCGGTTTGTACGCCCGGTCGTCCGCGTGGATCGAGACGCTGCCGTCCGCCTTCACGAGGATCAGACGGGGGGCGGAAGGCAGGTGGGCGGTGAGCCGGCCCGCGTAGTCGACGGAGCAACGGGCGATGACGAGACGCATGGTCGGCAACGCTACTCGACGACCGGTGCCCCGCGCGATTCCCGGACTCCGCGTCCGGTACGGCGCTTGACGGACGCCCCTGCGGTCTGTCCGTCTTTGCAACCGTTCGTTATTGGCCGGTTGTGTTCCCAATCTCCTGGTGCGGCCCGGACTGCGCCCTTACCGTGGAAGCAGGAGGTCGCCGTCTGTGCACACAGCGTCGCCGGCCCTCTGCCCTGCCCGTAAGGCCCCGGTGACCCACCGGGGTCGCGAGAGGAGAACCCATGTCGCTCGACGTCTCACCGGCCCTGTTGGAACAGGCCGAGCGAGGCGAGGTCGACGAAGCCGACTTCGTCGACTGCGTCCGGACCTCCCTGCCCTATGCATGGGAGATGATCAGCTCCCTGGTGGCCCAGCTGAAGGTGGACGGTGGACAGTTCGCCGACAACCAGACGCCTCCGCCGGACGAGCAGGCACGTGGTCAGCTGCTGCGCGCGCTCGCGAGTGATGCGATACGCGGCGCGCTGCAGCGGCACTTCGGAGTGCGTCTCGCATTCCAGAACTGCCACCGCGTCGCGGTGTTCCCGCTCGACGCCTCGGTCGACGAGCGCCTGGCCCGATTCACCTCGGTGAGGGGCCAGTTGCTCAACCAGTCGCCCGGACTCCGGGACTGCTGAGCGCTTCTGCTGCCGCTTCGGGCCGCGGGAGGTGCAACTGGCTCCGGGGCGGCAGCGCCCGCACCACCGCACCACCCCTGGGCACGCCTCACGTCACCAGCGGAACCACCTCGGCACCCAGCCGCCGCACGTTCTCCTCGGTCGACGCGAGGTCGCCCGAACCCTCCACGAGCAGGGCGAAGCGGGTGATGCCCGTGCGCTCCGCGGTGGCCGCCAGCCGGTCCGCGGCGAGGCGGGGCGGACCCACCGGATGCAGTCCGCACAGGAACTCGGTGTACGCGACGGGGTCCCGCATCACGCGATGCCTGCCGTCGACCGTGACGTGGGCCTCGAGGCCCTGCCGCAGCCAGCCGGGCATCGCCTTCACGAGCGTCTCGACGGCGTCCGTCCGCCCGTCGGCGATCTGGGCCACCCCCGCGGACACATGTCCGACCCGCTCCACGACCTCCGCGGGCTGCCCGGCATCGCGGGCGGCGGAACGCCACAGGGCGACCATGCCGGCCTTCTCCTCGTCGCCGCAGTGCATGCCGAGCAGCATCGCCAAACCCTTTTGAGCGGCGAGTTTCACGCTTTTCGGCGAGGTGCACGCGACGATCACCTCGGGGGAGGGCGGGCCGCCCCCGAGGATCTCGTCGGCGCGGGGCACGACCGCCACCTCACGGAAGCCGAAGCGCTCGCCGCCGGCCACCCTGGGCTCGTGCAGCCAGTCGAGCAGCAGGTCCAGCGCTTCGGGGAAGCCGTTCTCGTAGGCGTCGAGACCGCCGCCGAACACCTCCAGATCCACCCACGGCCCACCGCGCCCGACCCCCAGGCTGAAGCGGCCGCCGCTGGTCAGGTGCAGCAGTGCCGCCTGCTCCCCGAGGGAGACGGGGTGCTGTGTCGACAGGACGCTCACCGCCGTGCCGACGCGGATCCTGCGGGTGCGGCCGAGCAGCAGCCCGGCCAGTGTCACGGCCGACGGGCACACGCCGTACGGCACGAAATGATGTTCCGCCAGCCAGACCGAATCGAGACCGGACTCCTCCGCCACCTCCGCGGACCGGACGGCCCGGTGCAGTGCCTCGCCCTGCCCCTGACCCGGAAACTGGGCGGCCAGTACGAACGTTCCCACGCGCATCGCCTTCTGCCTCCTTACGGCCGACGCGGCTCCCCCTACCGGCAACAACGTCTGACACGTGCCGAAGGCACGGTCGCGCACGAAGTTGTTGCGATTTTCCGCTAACTCACCTGCCCCGCCGGGGTGCTCCTGCCACAGGCGGGACACGGCGGGCGACGGAGGGCTCTAGGCTGGACGGACCTGCCCGTTCCGCCCCGTGAGGTGTCACGTGTCCCCGCGCCGCAACCGCCCCCGAGGCGGCGAGAGTCCCACCGGCCCCGTGCGCGAGCCGGTGGAGCGGTACGGGGGAGGCGGGGCCACCGAGAGCTGGCAGGGCGAGGAGTGGTCGGTGCGTCCGGTGAGCGGGGCGAGCGCCGCCGGCAAGCGCTACCGCTGCCCCGGCTGCGACCAGGAGATCCCCTCCGGCGTCCCGCACCTGGTCGCCTGGCCGGAGTTCGGCGGCGTCGAGGACCGCAGGCACTGGCACAAGGCCTGCTGGAACGCGAGGGACCGCCGCACCACACGGGTGCAGCGGTCCAGGAACGCCCCGCGCCACTGAGCGCGGCCGGTCCCTCAGACGTCCCGGCGCTCCAGGGAGGCGAAGGCGCCGAACATGGCGACGGCGGTCACACCCGAGATGATCAGCAGGGGCTCCCAGCCCGACGGCCCCGACGTGGTGACCGACGCCTCGTAGAAGGCGCCGATCTGGTTGGGGATCGAGTACTCGAAGAGCGCCTGCTGCAGGTCGGCGAGCGTCGGCGAGAACATGAACATCGCCAGTACGAGCGGCAGCAGCACCACCGCGATCATGATCGTGATCGCACCGGCCGAGTGCCGGATGAGCGCGCCGAGGGCGAGCGAGAGCAACCCGAGCATCGCCACGTAGAGCGCCACACCCACCGTGGCGCGCAGCCAGTCCCCGCCGGTGGGCGTCGCACCGCCCAGCATGGCCGTCTGGAGCAGGGCGACGATCCCCGTCGTCACCGCGGTGATCGTGAACGAGAGCAGGAAGAAGACGACGGACTTCGCGATCAGCACCCGGGCGCGGCTCGGGCAGGCGGTCAGCGTCGTACGGATCATCCCCGTGCCGTACTCGGAGGCGATGGTCAGGACGCCCAGGGTGATCACACAGATCGAGCCGAGCAGCACACCGAAGAAGCCGAGGCTGAGGACGGGAGTGTCGTCCAGGTCCGCGTCGGAGGCGCTGACGGCGAACGCGGTGAGCAGCCCCACCCCGAGCAGCAGCACGACCATCACCCCGAGGGTCCACATCGTGGAGCGCACCGAGCGGATCTTGGTCCACTCGGAGGCGATGGCGTCCCCGAGACCGGGGTCGCGCACGGGGATCGGCGAGGCGTACGGCCCCGCCGGACCGGGCGCCCACTGCTGCGGCTGCTGGAAGGAGGGCTGGCCGGGCGCCTGCGGATGCGGCGGGATGGCGGGCGACGTCATCGGGGGTCCTCGCTGGTCTCGCGCGTGGTCGGGTCCGCGGGAGCGGCCGGGGCCGTCCCGGCTGCCGGGGCGGCGGCCGGAGCCGCGGCGGGCGCGGGCACCGCGTAGGGGTTCGGTCCCGGCGGCGGCGGGGCGTACCAGCCCTGCTGCGGCACCTCGGCCGGGGGCTGGAGGGCGTGGCCGGGGTGTCCGGCCTCCCCGTAGCCGGCTACGGGCCCGGCCCCGTGCCCGGTTACGGGCCCGTAGCCGGGGGGCGGCGGCTGGAGCCCCGCCTTGGCGTCGGCCGTCGAGCGGTAGTCCACGGCGCCCTGCGTCATCCGCATGTACGCCTCCTCCAGGGAGGCCTGGTGCGGGGAGAGCTCCCACAGGCGGACGTCCGTGGAGTGCGCCAGGTCGCTGATCCGGGGCAGCGGAAGCCCCGTGACCCGCAGGGCCCCGTCCACCTCCGGCATCACCCGGCCGCCCGCCTCGGTGAGCGCGGCCGTCAGCTTCTCCCGGCCCTCCGGCCGGTCGGTGGCGGGGCGCACCCGGGCGAAGTCCGCGGAGTTGGCGGAGATGAAGTCGGTGACGCTCATGTCGGAGAGCAGCTGCCCCCGCCCGATCACGATCAGATGGTCGGCGGTCACCGCCATCTCGCTCATCAGATGGCTGGAGACGAAGACCGTGCGGCCCTCCGACGCCAGCTGCTTCATCAGGTTGCGCACCCAGAGGATGCCCTCGGGGTCGAGACCGTTGACCGGCTCGTCGAAGAGCAGGACCTGCGGGTCGCCGAGCAGCGCCGCGGCGATGCCCAGGCGCTGCCCCATGCCGAGGGAGAAGCCCTTGGACCGTCTCTTCGCGACGTCCCGCAGGCCGACGACACCGAGGACCTCGTCCACCCGGGCCGCCGGGATACCGGCCAGCTGGGCCAGGCACAGGAGGTGGTTGCGGGCGCTGCGCCCGCCGTGCACCGCCTTGGCGTCGAGCAGGGCGCCCACCTGGCGCGGTGCGTTGGGAAGGCTCCGGAAGGCGTGGCCGCCGATCGTCACATGGCCCGCGGTCGGCCGGTCCAGGCCGAGCATCATGCGCATGGTGGTCGACTTGCCCGACCCGTTGGGACCGAGGAATCCGGTGACCGCTCCCGGCCGCACCTGGAAGGAAAGGTTGTACACGGCTGTCTTCGCGCCGTAGCGCTTGGTCAGGCCGACTGCCTCGATCATGCTCCAGCCCCATCGACGTGTCTGTCGTCGGGGCACAGGCCGCCCGGCCGCACACCCCCGTAAGAGTTAGGAGGATAACCACGCCGCGGTGGTTCCGGCCAAGCGGTCACGCGGGACGGCGGCGGGCGGGCGCCCGGCTCAGGCGTCCCGCTTCCTCAGGACGAGACAGCCGCCGGCCAGTGCCGCCACCACCCACAGCACCATGATGCCGAGCCCCGCCCACGGCCCGTACGGTGCCGCATCGCTGTTCATGGCGTCCGGGACCACCTGCATGATCCTGGAACCCGCCTGGTCGGGGAAGTAGCGGGCCACGCTCTTGGCGCCCGGCACCGCCGAGAGGATCTGCGAGACGAGGAAGAAGAAGGGCATCAGGATGCCGAGCGACAGCATGGAGCTGCGCAGCATCGCCGCCACCCCCATGGAGAACACCGCGATCAGCCCCATGTAGAGGCCGCCGCCGAAGACCGCCCGCAGCACGTTCCGGGCACCGATGTCCGTACTGTGGTCGCCCAGCAGGGCCTGGCTGAGGAAGAACGTCACGAAGCTGGTCGCGAGCCCGACCAGCAGGGCCAGCACGCCGGCCACGGCCACCTTGCTGAAGAGGAAGGAGGCGCGCCGCGGTACGGCCGCGAGCGAGGTGCGGATCATGCCGGAGCTGTACTCGGTGCCGACGACCAGCACCCCGAAGACCACCATCGCCAGCTGCCCCAGGACCATGCCGGAGAAGCCGACGAACGTGGGGTCGAAGGTGGCCCGCTCCGCGGCGGGAAGGTCGTCGAACTGGGCGTTCAGCAGGGCGCTGAGCGCGGCCCCCATCGCCACGGTGACGACGAAGGCGGAGATCAGCGTCCACGTCGTCGACGAGACCGTGCGGATCTTGGTCCACTCGGAGTTCAGGACCGCGGTCACCGATGCCATCACCGTCACGCCCCCTTCGGACGGTCGCCGGGGGCCACGCCGCCGGCCTGCTGGTCCCACCCGTCGCCCCAGTGCGGGCCCACCTGCGGCGGCTCGGCCCCCTCGTGCGCGGAGTGGGCGTGGTACTCCACCGAACCCGCGGTCATCTGCATGAACGCCTCCTCCAGTGACGCGCGCTGGGCACTCAGCTCGTGCAGCACGATGCCGTGTCCCGCGGCGAGCTCACCGAGCCGCTCCGGCTCCACGCCGTCGATCTCCAGCGCGCCGTCGCCGGTCTCGGCCGCCTCGATACCCGCAGCGTGCAGCACGTCCCGCAACCGCTCCCGCTGCGGGGAACGCATCCGCACGAAACTGCGGGAGTTCTCCCGGATGAAGTCCGCCATCGAGGTGTCGGCGAGCAGCCTGCCCTGTCCGATCACAATCAGGTGATCGGCGGTCAGCGCCATTTCGCTCATCAGGTGCGAGGAAACGAAGATCGTCCGGCCTTCGGCGGCCAGGGACTTCATGAGATTCCTGACCCAGTGAATTCCCTCGGGGTCCAGACCATTGACGGGTTCGTCGAACATCAGGATTTCCGGATCACCCAGAAGCGCCGCGGCGATTCCCAGCCGCTGACCCATGCCGAGCGAGAATCCCTTGGACTTCTTCCTCGCCACCGCGCTCAGCCCGACCGTGTCGAGCACGTGGGACACCCGGCTCGCGGGGATGCGGTTGCTCTGCGCGAGGCACAGGAGGTTGTTGTACGCGCTGCGGCCGCCGTGCATGGACTTGGCGTCCAGCAGGGCCCCGATGTGCTTGAGCGGCTCCCGCAGCTCGCGGTAGTGCTTGCCGTCGATGCGCACGGAACCGCTGGTCGGGTTGTCGAGGTCGAGCATCATCCGCATCGTGGTGGACTTTCCCGCCCCGTTCGGGCCGAGGAAACCCGTCACCATCCCCGGGCTGACGCGGCATGAGAGGTGATCGACGGCAACCTTGTTGCCGAAGCGCTTGGTGAGGCCGTCGAGCTCGATCATGCGATCACGCTAGAACGCCGACGTGCCCGGCGCCACCACAAGGGCGGAACCGGGCACGCACGGGGTACAGCTGATGGGGAAGAGGTGTCAGCGGGTCTGCTGCGCCGGGACCCCGCGGGAGGCCGGCTCGTCGTCCGCCGGAGAACCGGCCGCGGCGACCGCGGCACCGGTCAGCGTCGCCAGCATCTCGCGGACGTTGGTCAGCTGGGCGTTGATCGAGTCGCGGCGGTTGGTCAGCGCCGCGAGCTCGCGCTCCGACTCGCTGCGGATCCGGTCGGCCTTGGCGTTGGCGTCGGCCACGATGTCCTCGGACTGGCGCTGCGCGGTCTCCACCGTCTGGCGGGCCCGGCGTTCGGCGTCCGTGCGGAGCTTCTCGGCCTCCAGGCGGAGCTGCTCGGCACGGTGCTCGATCTCGGCGAGGCGCTTCTCGGCCTTCGCCTGGCGGGAGGCGAGGTCGCGCTCCGACTGCTCACGGCGCTTGGCGAGGTTCGTCTCGAAGTCCGCGGCGGCCTGGGCGGCCTTGGCGCGGGTCTCCTCGAAGAGGGCGTCGGCCTCCTCGCGCTTCTGCTGGGCGTCCTTCTGGGCGTCGGTGCGCAGCGTGCTCGCCTCGCCCTTGGCCTTCTCGACGATGCGTACGCCCTCGTCCTCGGCCTTGGCCTTGCGCTCCGCGGCGAACGACTCCGCGTCGTTGCGCACCTGCTGGGCGGCCGACTCGGCCAGTTCGCGGTGCTGCTCGGCGGCGCGACGGGCCTCCTCGCGCAGGTCCTTCGCCTCCTCCTCGGCGAGGCGGAGGATCTTCTCCACGCGGGCACCGAGCCCGGCGTAGGACGGCTCGGCCTCGTTGACCTGGGCCTGGGCGTTCTGCGTCTCGAGGTGGAGTTCCTCGATGCGCTTCTCCAGAGAGGTGATGCGGGCGAGGGCACTGTCACGGTCGGCGACGAGCTTGGTAATGCGGTCGTCCACCTGACCGCGGTCGTATCCACGTCGCACGAGCTCGAAGCCGAAGGGGGAGGAAGGGTCGCTCATGGGGTTCCTGTCGAATGAGACCGGTGAGGTGTTGGAGGGAATCCTAGGGGCCTGGGCGGCGTGTCAACATGAAGATGCCGCTTTGATATGGAGAATGACACCCCTTTTGAGTGGCTGACCCTGGGAGCGCTTGCCACTCGGAGGGTTGAATGTTCATGACGAAATAACCGCGCGAACCGGCCGGCGGGCGGTCCCTACCCATCCGACGCCTTGCCACCCGCGCGGTTCCCCGCGACCGCGCCCGCCTTGACGGCCCCCGTACCGCCGTTCGCGGACTTGCCCGTGCCGGCCGGGGCCTCGAAGGACTCCAGGGCCTCCAGCACGTCCTGCACGCGGGAGATCTCCGTGTTGATGTCCTCGCGCCTGCGGACCAGGAGGTCGAGCTCGCGCCGGCCCTCCTCGACGATCCGCTCGGCCTCGGCCTCGGCGTCGGCGCGCAGCTTCTCGGCCACCCGGGTCAGTTCGGCCTTCTTCGTCTCGGCCTCCTTGAGGAGCGACTCCGCGCGCTTGACCGCCGCGATACGGACCTTGCTCGCCTCGGAGTTCGCGTCGGCCAGCAGCTCCTTGGCCTTCGCCTCGGCCTCCGCGCGCTGCTCCGTCGCCGCCTTCATCAGCTTGTCGACGCGCTCGCCCGCCGTCTTCATCTGCTCCGAGGTCTCACGCCGCGCCCGCTCGTGCAGCTCCTCGATCTCGCTCTCCAGGCGCGACCTCAGCTCCTCCGCCCGCTCCCGGGTGGCGGTGGCGTCCCTGCGGGCTCCGACCAGCAGCTCGTCCGCGTCGGCACGGGCCCGCTCCACCAGGGAGTTGCCCTCGACGGTCGCCTCGGAGGTGATCCGCACGGCCTCGTTGCGTGCGGCGCCGACCATCCGGTCGGCCTGCTCCTCGGCCTCCGTGGCCGCGCGCAGGGCCTCCTCCTGCGCCTTCGCGACGAGCTGGTCCGCCTGCTCGGCCGCGTCGGCGCGGCGCTTGGCCGCGGCCTCGCGCGCCTCGTCCAGCAGCCGGTCCGCCTCCTGACGTGCCTCGGCGCGCAGCTGCTCCGCCGCGGACTCCGACTCGGTACGCAGCTGCTCCGCCGCCGACTCCGTGTCCGCGCGCAGCCGTTCGGACTCCTCGCGGGTCCGGGCCGCGTGCTCCTGGGCCGAAGCGACGGTCCGCGCCGCCTCGGCGCGCAGCCGCTCCGCCTCGTCGGTCGCCTCGCCGACGAACCGCTCCGCCTGTTCCGTGGCCTCGGTGCGGATCCGCTCGCTCTCGCTCGCCGCCTCGCCGATGAGCCGATCGGCCTGCGCCGCCGCCTCGGAACGGATCCGGTTGGCGTCCTCCCGGGCCTCGGCCCGGGCGCGTGAGGCGTCGTGCTCCGCGGAGGCGAGGGCGTCGGACGCCTCCGTACGCATCCGCTGGCTGTACTCCGAAGTGTCCGAGCGCAGCTTCTCCGACTCGGCGATCGCCTCGGAGACGGTCCGCTCGGCGAGCGCCTTGGCGGCCTCCGACTCCTCGTGGGCGACCCGCAGGATCCGCTCCGCGTCCTCGGTGGCCCGTTCGCGCTCGGCGAAGGCGTCGGCCCGGACCCGGTCCGCCTCCTCCTGCGCCTCGGTCCGCGTCCGCTCCGCCGAGTGCTCGGCGGCGGACCGCAGCCCGGCGATCTCCTCCTCGGCCTGCTCCCGCAGCCCGGCGACGGAGTCCCGCACCTGCTGGGCCTTCTGTTCGGCCGCGGACACCATCTCGCCGGCCCGGCTCTCCGCCTCCTCGACGAGCCGCTGGGCCTCGGCCTGCGCCTCCTCCACCCGCTTGCGGGCGGAGGCGAGGAGCTCCTCGCTCTGCTCGCGGGCGCGTTCGCGCTCCCGCTCCGCCTCGGTACGGGCGCTGCCGAGGGTCTCCTCGGCCTCGCGGCGCCGCCGGTTGGCCTCCTCCTGGGCAGCGGCGAGTGCCTCGGCGGCCTCCGTCGCGACCCGCTCGGCCGCGGCGGCGGCCTCGGAGCGCACCCGGTCGGCGCTCTCCTGGGCCTCCGTCCTGAGCCGCTCGGCCTCGGTGGCGGCCTCCGTGCGCAGCCGTACGGCGACGGCCTCACCCTCGGCACGGGACGCCGCAGCGTCGGCGGCGGCCTCGGTCCGCAGCCGCTCCGCCTCCGTCGTGGCCTGCTCCTGCAGCGTGCGCAGCCGCTCGGCGGCCTCCGTGCGCAGCCGCTCGGACTCCTCGCTCGTCTCGCGGCGAATGCGCTCCGCCTCGGTACGCGCCTCGCCGAGCGCCTCCTCGGCGGTGGCGAGACGGGCCTCGGCCTCCGCGTGCAGCCGGGACAGCTCAGCGGCCGCCTCGGCCTTGCGGGCCTCTATCGTCCGCTCGGTCTCCTCGCGCAGCGTCCCGGCGGCCTTCTCGGCCGCCGCGGTCAGCGCGGTGGCCTGCTCCTCGGCCTCGCCGCGGAGCTTGTCCGCCTCGGCACGGCCGGCTTCCAGCGCCTCCTCGGCCTGCTCGCGCAGCGCGGTGGCACGCTCGGCGGCCTCGGCGCGGACGCGCTCGCTCTCCGCTCCGGCCGACGTCCGCAGCTCCTCGGCGTCCGCCTTGGCCTTGGTCAGCAGGTCCTCGGCGGTGCGGGCACCCTCCTCCAGCTGCTGGACGGCCTCCCGGCGGGCCTCGCCGCGGATGCGCTCGCCCTCGGCCACGGCCTCGGAGCGCAGCTGCTCGGCCTCGCCGCGCAGCCGGCGCGCCTCCTCCTGGAGTTCGACCGTCCTGGCGCGGTACTCCTTGGTGTCGTCCTTGGCCGCGCCCTTGAGCTGGTCGGCCTGCTCGGCGGCCTCGCCGCGCAGCCTGTCCGCCTCGGCCTCGGCCTCGCGGCGGATCCGCTCGGCCTCCTCGGCGGCGGCCTTCGTGGTGGACCTGGCGTCCTCGGACGCCTTGGTCAGCACCTCCTCGGCGCTGCGGGCCGCCTTGGCGAGCTGGGCCGCCGCGTCCTCGGCGGCGACCGTGCGGGCGTTCTCCGCGGCTTCGGCGACCAGCCGCTCGGCCTTCGCCCGCGCGTCGGCGAGTGCCTGCTCGGCCTCGGCCTTGAGGGCTTCGGCCTGCTTCGTGGCCTCGCCGACGAGCCGGGCGATCTCCGTCTTGGCGGTGCGGGTGCGCTGCTCGTTCTGCGACTCGGCGCCGGCCAGCCGCTTGACCGCGGCCTCCTTCGCCTCGGCGACGACCTTCTCGGCCTCCAGCCTGGCCTCGCGCAGCCGGGTCTCGGCCTCCTGCACGCGCTGTTCGGCGGTGCGGTTGAGCTCCGCGGTCTGCTGCCGGGTCTGGTCGGTCTCGGCGGTGGCCGTCGAACGCAGCCGCTCGGCGTGGGCGGCTGCCTCCTGCGCCTGGGTGGACGCGGAGTCCAGCAGCCGCTCGGCTTCGCGGCGGGCCCGCAGCAGCGTGGCCTCCGCCTCGGAACGGGCCGCCTCCGCCTCGGCGTTGAGACGGCGCCTCGTCTCGTCGGCGAGCCGGGCGGCCTCGGCGCGGGCGGCGGACAGCGACTGCTCGGCCTCGGTGCGCGACTCGTCCAGCAGCCGGCGGGCCTGGGACTCGGTCCGGGCGCGCAACTGCTCGGCCCAGGCGACGTTCTCGTTGACGTGGGACTCGACGGTCTGCCGGCGCTCGGCCAGTTCCTGGTCGAGCCGCTGGCGGCGCTGCACCGCCTCGGTGTGCAACTCCGCCTGGAGGCGCGCCTGGTGCTCCGCGTGCTCCTGGAGGATGCGCTGGGTCTGGGCCCGTGCCTCGCGCAGCTCGCGCTCGGCGTCGCTGCGCAGCTGGTCGGCCTGGATCTGGGCGTTGCGCAGCAGCTGCTCGGCCTGGTAGCCGATGTCCGCGCCGTCGTGCGCGGGACGGGTCGCGAGGTTGCGCCGGGCCTCGTGCAGCTTGGCACGCAAGACCTCGACCTGGTAACCGAGGTCCTCGGCGTGCTGGACGGCCTTCTCCCGGTCGGTCCTCAGCCGGTCCATCTCGGCTTCGAACCGCGAGAGATGGTCGTCGTCAGCTCGGTGGCTCTGCTGGCTCTCGTAGCCCCGCACTGCGCGGTCCCATCCTTCCCCGAGCTCTCAACGTCGTTCGAGCAGGGGAGACCCCAACCCTGGTCGCAATTCTCCGCACGGGTACCGCCCGCCGGGCGAACGGTCCCCCCGGGGAATGGTGACAGATCAACGCCGAGGACGCGGCGCGGCCCCGACCCGGCCCCGGCCCGGAACCGCCCACTCTACCGGGCCGGGTAGGGGTCGGTCAGTGCTCGTCCCGGGCCGTGACCAGTTCCGTGAGGACGCCGTGGCAGTCCTTGGGGTGCAGGAAGGTGATCCGCGACCCCATCGACCCGGTCCTGGGCTCGTCGTACAGCACCCGGACGCCCTTGCCGCGGATGTCCGAGGCGTCCTGGTCGACGTCCGCGGTCCCGAAGGCGATGTGGTGGACACCCTCTCCGTTCTTCGCCAGCCACTTGCCCACGGCCGAGTCCTCCCGGGTCGGCTCCAGCAGCTGGAGGTAGGAGGCCCCGCCGTCGGAGGTGTCGTTGATCTTGAGCATGGCCTCCCGCACGCCCTGCTCCTCGTTGACCTCGGAGTGGTACACCTCGAATCCGTAGGTCGCGCGGTAGAACTCCACCGTCGTGTCGAGGTCGAAACAGGCGATTCCGATGTGGTCGATTCGCGTCAGCATGGAACCAGTGCAGCGCCCCGGGGATGGTTACGCAACGTGCGCGCGATCACACCCACTGCCGGATGACGGGCGCCGTACCGCTCAGTACATTCAGGTAAACCCTCGTTCACAACCGATCCCAAGGGGCTGCGCCTCATGTCAGGAACGACCGGTACCACCTCAGTGATCGTCGCGGGCGCGCGGACGCCCATGGGCCGACTCCTCGGCTCCCTGAAGAGCTTCTCCGGCGCCGACCTCGGCGGCTTCGCCATCAAGGCCGCGCTCGACCGCGCGGGCATCGGCGGGGACCAGGTCGAGTACGTGATCATGGGCCAGGTGCTCCAGGCCGGGGCGGGGCAGATCCCGGCGCGCCAGGCGGCCGTCAAGGCCGGAATCCCGATGAACGTCCCCGCGCTCACCGTCAACAAGGTCTGCCTGTCCGGTCTCGACGCCATCGCGCTCGCCGACCAGCTCATCCGCGCCGGCGAGTTCGACGTGGTGGTGGCCGGCGGCCAGGAGTCGATGACCAACGCCCCGCACCTGCTGCCGAAGTCCCGTGAGGGCCACAAGTACGGTGCGATCGAGATGCTCGACTCCATGGCGTACGACGGCCTGACCGACGCCTACGAGAACATCCCGATGGGCGAGTCCACGGAGAGGCACAACACCCGTCTGGGCCTGGACCGCGCCGCCCAGGACGAGATCGGCGCCCTGTCCCACCAGCGCGCCGCCGCCGCCCGCAAGAACGGCGTCTTCGAGGCCGAGATCACCCCGGTCGAGATCCCGCAGCGCAAGGGCGACCCGATCCTCTTCACCGAGGACGAGGGCATCCGCCCGGAGACGACCGCCGAATCGCTCGGCAGGCTGCGCCCCGCCTTCTCCAAGGACGGCACGATCACCGCCGGCACCTCCTCCCAGATCTCCGACGGTGCCGCCGCGGTCGTCGTCATGAGCAAGGCGAAGGCCGAGGAGCTGGGCCTGGAGTGGATCGCCGAGATCGGCGCCCACGGCAACGTGGCCGGCCCGGACAACTCGCTCCAGTCCCAGCCGTCCGGCGCGATCCGCCACGCCCTGAAGAAGGAGGGCATCGGTGTCGAGGACCTCGACCTCATCGAGATCAACGAGGCATTCGCCGCCGTCGCGGTGCAGTCGATGAAGGACCTCGGAGTCACCTCCGACAAGGTCAACGTCAACGGCGGCGCGATCGCCCTCGGCCACCCGATCGGCATGTCGGGCGCCCGGGTGGTCCTCCACCTGGCGCTGGAGCTCAAGCGGCGCGGCGGCGGCACCGGGGCGGCGGCGCTGTGCGGCGGCGGCGGCCAGGGGGACGCCCTGATCATCCGGGTCCCCGGCAAGTAGTCACACCGTACGAGCGAACGAGGAGACCGAGCGTGAAGGTGGACGTCCCCACTCTGGTGGAACAGGCACGCCAGGGCAGGCCACGTGCGGTGGCCCGGCTCATCTCCCTGGTGGAGGGGGCGTCACCCCAGCTGCGCGAGGTGATGGCGGCGCTGGCACCGCTGGCGGGCCACGCGTACGTCGTCGGCCTGACCGGGTCACCGGGAGTCGGCAAGTCCACCTCCACCTCGGCCCTGGTCTCCGCCTACCGCAGGACCGGCAAGCGGGTCGGGGTGCTGGCCGTCGACCCGTCGTCGCCCTTCTCCGGGGGAGCGCTCCTCGGTGACCGGGTCCGGATGTCGGAGCACGCCTCCGACCCGGGCGTCTACATCCGCTCGATGGCCACCCGCGGCCATCTGGGCGGGCTCGCCTGGTCGGCCCCGCAGGCGATCCGGGTGCTGGACGCGGCCGGCTGCGACGTGATCGTCGTGGAGACGGTGGGGGTGGGCCAGTCGGAGGTGGAGATCGCCTCCCAGGCCGACACCTCCGTCGTGCTGCTCGCCCCGGGCATGGGCGACGGCATCCAGGCGGCGAAAGCCGGAATCCTGGAGATCGGCGACGTGTACGTCGTCAACAAGGCGGACCGGGACGGCGCGGACGCCACCGCCCGCGAGCTCAACCACATGCTGGGCCTCGGGGAGTCCCGGGGGCCCGGCGACTGGCGGCCGCCGATCGTGAAGACGGTCGCCGCCCGGGGCGAGGGCGTCGACGAGGTCGTCGAGGCGCTCGAGAAGCACCGGGCGTGGATGGAGGAGCACGGCGTCCTGGCCGAGCGGCGCACCGCGCGTGCGGCGCGCGAGGTCGAGACGATCGCCGTCACGGCGCTGCGGGAGAGGATCGCCGACCTGCACGGTGACCGCCGCCTCGGCGCGCTCGCGGAGCGCATCACGGCGGGGGACCTGGACCCGTACGCGGCCGCGGACGAACTGGTGGCGGGTCTCACCGGGCACCCCGCGGAGGACTGACGGCTCCGGGGCGGCGTGCGGGCCGCCCCGGAGCCGCGCTTCCCCACCGGGTGACGGGCCGCCCGCCGTCCGGAGCGTGTGGTCCGGCCGCGCGCCACGCCGCCGGTGCCGGCGGCCTCGCTGGGCCGTCAGCGGCGCTTCGTCGCCGACGTCTCGCACGTACTGCCCGGCCCGATCGCCTCGCTCCGCACCCGGCTGGACGCGGGAAGCCGCCGGGCGGCGGTGGAGGTGGGTGCGCCGGG
>NZ_JBEXWB010000140.1:0-15297 GCF_040629645.1 Streptomyces sp. NPDC005899
GCCCTGCTGCGCACCGGGGCCCTGCTGCCCATCGGGCGCGGTGGTCCCTGGTGCTCGGTTCCGACCCGTCGTCCACGTCTACGGACTCGACGAGCCGACCGCCACCGTGCGACAGTCCGCACGGTGGGCCATGGCGCTGACCTGTCAACGGATCCTGACGAATCGGGACCTCGACCTTCGGTGGAGAAGGCCAGGGCCTCGCTCGGACGCCGGCCGGTGCCCGCCTGTAAATAGACGGCGAGCCGGTATTGCGGCGCTATATGTGCCGCAATGAGGTCGACCTCCGTCGGCGTCGGGATTTCATCTTCATCCGCTACTGCTGGCCTTGCTCCGGGATATCCGGACTCCTCGTGCGGGGTTGTCCGGGATCTGTTTGTCGACTACAGCCACCTCCAGCCTGGCGGCCACCACGAGCATGCGATCGTTGACCGTGGAAGCCGCCAGGCCCGCACCCGATCCGTGCAGGCTCTTGGCAAACTGTTCGAAGTCGCGGCGCGCCGGACTGGCCGTGGTCCTATGCCCCGGGCGCGGCACAAAGTGGTTACGAAAGAAGTCCTCGTAGTTGCTACGAGTCGTGTCGCCGATAGCTCGTCGCTCGACCCGGTCCGGTGCCCAGACCTGCAAGCGCACGTCCCCCCTGGCGGGGCAAGGAAGGCGCCCGACTTCTTGTCGTTCTCGACGTGCACGACGAAGGCGTCCGCACCGTCCAGGCCCACCCTCCGAGAGAACGACTTCTCCCGTTGCCGGCCCCGCCTGCCGCCCGGCTCCCGATATCGCACCGTCCACCTGTGGCCGCACCGTGGACGTTCGCAGGGACAGCTCGGTTCCCGGACATCCCGCTTGCACTTCTGGAACCCGCTGGCCACCCACGCCTCCTCCGCTCGTGCCGAGAGCGAGGCAGGGCGCTGTATCGCTCTCCCTGCGGCGCACCAGCCCACGGCCATCCGCGTCAGCGACCGTCCTGCTCGAAGCGTGCTCCGCTCAGGGACCTCACCACTGCAGCCACCGTCCGCCGAGCGCAGTCCTCCCTGATTCACCCAGCACCCGAAACGTGCTCCCTCTCCTCCAGACAAGAAAGGACAAATTGACCGAACCACCCCTTACGGTGAACGTGCAGTCCCACTCACGCACGGCCCAGAGGGGGAGATCGACCCGCCCGTCACCCGGCCCTGGAGGGCCCAAGACGGCGTCGAGAGGGGCAATCGGCGGCCACCTGCTCGACTTCCCCCACTGCCACCACGCCCGCCCGGGATGGGTGCGTCTCCGGTGCAACTTTCCGACTGCGGGGGACTCTCGATGATCACATATTGGTGACGCCCGCTCAGGGAAGTCTTCACACATCACGGGGACCGCTACATCCCTATTGGTAATGGTATGCAAGATGCCAAATCTGTAGAAATTCGATATGCCGCCGCTCGTGAAGCACCATGACAGACAAGGGCTCCTACCCTCCTGCGACTTCTTCACTCAGTGCACGTGCGAGCATCACGATCACTCCACATCTGCGTAAGGAACGTGATGAAGAAGTTCAGGGGCGGCACAGTCCGCCTGGGAGGGGCAGCATCGCCACCGGCGATGCTGAGACGCATAGCCCTCGGGGTTGTTGCTGTCCTCGCGGCTGAGTCCGCCCTCGTCTCACTCGGAGCGGGGACCTCCTTTGCGGCACCAGGTGCTGAGCAGTTGGTGTCCGCCGGCTCGAAGGATGGCAGGGCGGCCGCGACGTCGGCGGACTCCGTGGCTGCCGCCTTGCTGATGGCGCGCGCCCAGGGGCGAAAGATCGAGGCGATCTCGGAGCGTACAGAGACGGCCACCACGTACGCGTTGCCCAGTGGTGAGTTGCAGACCACCGGCTATGCGGGACCGGTCCGGCAGAAGAACGACTCCGGCCAGTGGCAGGACATCGACACGTCGCTCTCGGACACCGGCGCCGCGCTGGAACCGGATGCGGCGGCTGCCGACATCTTGGTCTCCGACGGTGGTGACACCCGGCTGGCGTCGGTTTCCGACGGCGAGAAGTCGTTCGCGATGGGCTGGGACGAGAAGCTCCCGACCCCGACGGTGAAGGACGACACCGCCCGGTACGACATAGGCGACGGCCAGATACTGACCGTCACCGCTCTGTCGCAGGGGTTCGCCCAGAACGTCCTGCTGAGCAAGGCACCCGCGGGTCCGCTGAGTTACAGGATTCCGATCGAGGCCAAGGGCCTGAAACTGTCGAAGGCCAGTTCGGGCCGGCTGCTCCTGAAGGACAGCGACGGGAAGCTCGCGGCCGAGGCCCCGGCTCCCATGATGTGGGACTCCTCCAAGGGCGAGCGCTCGGGCGAGTCGAAGCACCTCGCCGAGGTGAAGACCACCGTCGAGACGGCCGAGGACGGCTCGCAGACCCTGGTGCTGTCCCCGGGCCCCGAGTACTTCGAGAAGGACCTGACGTACCCCGTCACTGTGGATCCCACCTCGACCCTCGCGGCGTCCACAGACACCTGGGTGGCGACCAACTACAACGACTCGCAGGTCTCCTCCACGGAGCTGAAGTCGGGCACCTACGACGCGGGCACGACCAAAGCCCGCTCGTACCTCAAGTTCGATGTGACTGCGTTCAAGGGCAAGCACATCACCGACACCAACCTGGCCCTGTACTCGGACTACTCCTCCACCTGCGCCACCACGGGGGCCGGCACGCAGGTGCGCCAGGTCACCGCTGACTGGTCGTCCTCCGCAATCACCTGGGCGGCGCAGCCGGCCACCACGACAACCGGGGCGGTGACGAACAAGGCCGCTCTTGGATGGAACTCGTCCTGCCCCGCCGGCACGGTCAACTTCGACGTCGACGCCATCGTGCAGTCCTGGGCGGGCGGTGCGGCCAACTACGGCCTTCGCGTCGCGGGCACGAGTGAGACGGATTCCACCACCTGGCGGCGGTTCCGCTCGGCGAACTACGTCTCGGGTGACGGCTCCAGCGAACCTCATCTCACCGTCACGTACAACTCCTACCCGGCCGTACCGGCCTCCAACGCGATCGCACCGGCGCAGGTCAATGCCTACAACGGCAAGCGGTACGTCACGTCCTTGAATCCCACGCTGAGTGCGAAGGTCACGGACCCGGACGGGTCCAAGACCAAGGCCGAGTTCGAGGTCACGCCCGACCCGGCAGCAGCGAACACCACGTACACGTACACCGGATCCTCGGCGGCCGTGACCTCCGGTTCAACCGCGACTCTGACGGTACCCGGGGACAAGGACTTTCCCGCCGGTGCCGCCCTGCGGGTCCGTGCGCGGGCGCATGACGGTACGGACTACGGGTCCTGGTCGGGGTACACCACGTTCCAGCTGAACACCGGCAAGCCTGTCGCACCCGCCATCAGCTGTGAGAAGTACCCCGTGAACAGCTGGTCGGCCAAGTCCGATGCAGCGGTGAACTGCACGCTGAACACGGAATCGACGGACGGAGCCGGATACTTCTGGGGCCTGGACAACAAGGCGGTGCCCACCAAGAAGCTGGACACCACCAATGGTTCCGGTGGTGACGCCCTGACCGTGAGCATCACCCCTGACAACGGCTGGCACACGCTCTACGCCAAGACCGTCGACTCCGGCGGCAACATCTCGCCAGGAGACCCCACCGCCTACAGCTTCGGAGTCGGTGCCGACGGATCAGCCGTCACAGCTCCGTCCGACGGGGATGCCACCGCTCGCCGCCTTCCCCTGTCCGCCAAGGGCAAAGCCTCCTACACCGGGGTGACCTGGCAGTACCGCCGCGGTGAGTCCGATGGTTGGCACACCGTGCCGGTCGCCGACGTCACCGTATCCGGCGACACGGTCACCGGCTGGCCGGTCAAGGTCACCAATGGAGAAGCCCCCAAGCTCGTGTGGAACACGGTCTCCACACTGGCCGAGGACGGCGTGATCGAATTGCGCGCCGCATTCACGGACGGCACCACTACCGGTTACACCCAGACGGTCGAAGCCACGCTGGACCGTGACGCGGGCACCGCGCTCACCACGACTGTCGGGCCTGGAGAGGTCAACGAGCTCACAGGCGACTTCACGCTGACGGGCGCCGACGCCTCGGCCTTCGACGCGAGCGTAGGCCGGACGTACTCTTCCCGCGCCAACAACACGGACACCGAAGGGCAGGCCGACATCTTCGGCCCTGGCTGGACATCGTCCGTCACCAGCGAAGCAAGCGATTTCACCCAGATACGTAAGACCTCCGACACCTCGGTGGAACTGCTCAGCGCCGACGGAAGTGCTGTTGCCTTCACCCTCAGATCGGACGGCAGCTGGGCTCCGCAGACCGGGGCCGAGGGCAAGACGCTCACCGGCACGCTCAGCGGCTCGAAGTTCACGCTCACCGACACCGAGGCCAACACCACGGTGTTCACCCGGGCGGCGAGCGCGGCGCTGACCTGGACGCTGTCCTCCTCTGCCACAGCGGTCGACGACACCACAGTCACCACCGTCTCCGAGACGGTGACCGCCGGCGGCAAGACCCTCGCCCGTCCCCGGTACGTGATCTCCCCGACCGGTGCGGTCAAGGCGTCCACCTGCCAAGCGGATCCCGCTACCAAGGGTTGCCGGATCCTGGAGTACGTCTACGCTTCCACAACCACCGCCACCGGCTCGACACTCGGTGACTACACGGGCCAGGTCAAAGCGATCAAGCTGTGGGCCACCACTCCAGGCGCCGCTACCTCCACTGCTGAGACCGTCGCCTCCTACGCGTATGCGGCGTCCGGCATCCTCCGCCAGGTATGGGACCCCCGCACCAGCCCTGCGCTGAAAACGGACTACGGCTACGACGCCGACGGCAGGGTCATCACTCTCACCAGCCCCGGTGAGCTGCCCTGGACATTCACCTACGGCAAGGCGGGATCAGCGCTGACCGCCGGCGCGGGCATGCTCATGTCGGTCTCCCGCCCGGCTTTGGCCAAGGGCACCAAGTCCACCGTATCCGGCAAAGCGACCACCACCGTGGTCTATGACGTGCCACTTTCCGGTGCTTCGGCTCCGTATCCGATGGACGCGGACACCGTCGCGACGTGGGCCCAGGACGAGGCTCCGACCGATGCCACCGCGATCTTCCCCGCCACCAGTGTTCCGGCCTCCAACACAGGAAGCGCCCTGAAGGCCGGGGACTACGGTCGGGCCACGATCAGCTACCTCAACGCGAACGGAGCGGAGAGCAACAGCGTGAGTCCCGGTGGTGCGATCACCACCAGCGAGTACGACCTGCTCGGCAATGAGGTTGCCAGCTTGACCGCCGCCAACCGGGCGCTCGCCCTGGGCACCTCCCCCGACGCGGAGGCAGAACTGGCTGCCCTCGGCCTGACCGATCTGTCCACCGCTGAACGAGCACAGCAGCTGGGAACCGTGGTGGAGTACTCCGCCGACGGCAACCGCCTGACGGACGAGTACGGTCCGCTGCACCAGATCACCTTGGCCGAGAAGCTAACCGGCTCCACCAGTGAGTCCACCTTGGCCGCCGGTACGGTCGTCCAGGCGCGCGCCCACACCTCCTACACCTACGATCAGGGTGCCCCCGCCGACGCGGCGGTCTCCGACCAGGTCACCTCCTCCACCACGGGTGCGGTCATCGCCGGCTACGCCACCGATGCCGATGCCGAGACCACGACCACGACCTACGACTGGTCCACGGGCGCGGTGTTGGCCGCCACCGGCGGTGGTGCGTCCTCCACCACGGTCACCGTCTACGACGACGCGGGCCGGGTGGCGACCACCCGCACTCCCGGATCGACCGGCTCGGATGCGGGCACGCTGAAGTACACCTACTACGACGCGGACACCACTGGAACCTGCGCCTCGGTCGAGTGGGACGGCCTGCTCTGCAAGACGACTCCGGCCGCCACCATCACCGGCGGGGGGACCAGCCCGGATCAGGCCGTCACCACCGTCTACACCTACGGTCGGTGGGGCCAGGTCGTCACCGAGGCCGAGACCGCCAACGGGGTGACCCGCACAACCACCACCACGGCCGACCCGACAGGGCGTCCACTCAAGACGACCGTTACCGGCGGTGCCGGAACAAGTACCCCGGCCACCGCGATCACTTACGACGAGTCCACTGGGCAAGTCGCCAGCACCACCGCCAATGGACAGACCTCCACCACGGAGTACGACGCCTTGGGCCGGACGGTCTCCTACAGCGACGGAGTGGGTAACACCACCTCCTACGCCTATGACATCCTCGACCGCCCGGTGACGGCGTCCGACTCGGCGCCCTCCACCACGTCCTACACCTACGACGACACAACCGGCCAGGCGCTGTCGGTCACCGACTCGGTCGCGGGGACGTCCAAGGCCGTCTCCTATGATGCCGACGGCGCACTCACGGGTGAGTCCCTTCCCGGTGGTTACAACCTGGCCAGGACGTTCGACACAGCCGGCAGCCAGACTTCTGTGACCTACACGGACTCCGAAGGCACCACCGTGCTCTCCGATTCCGCGACGTACACCATCCACGGCAAGCAGGCCGGTCACACCCAGACCGATGGCGGGACCCTGTCCACCGCCTACAAGTACGACGCCCCCGGGCGTCTGGCCCTGGCCGACGACGACGACGGCACCACGACGACCTCGCGCGCCTACGCCTTCGACGCCGATGACAACCGCACCTCGCTGACCACCACCCTTGCCGGGGCGGACGGTACCGCCACCACCTCCACCAAGGCGTACCAGTACGACACAGCGAACCGCCTCACCGCTGAGGGCCACACGTACGACGCCTTCGGTCGCACCACCGAACTGAACGGCAACACCCTGGCCTACTACGCCAATGACCTGGTCGCCAGCGAGACCGCGGGAGACACTCGCACCACCTGGGGGCTGGACGCCGCCGGTCGCCTCGCCTCGTCGACCACCGCGACCACGAGCGACAGCGGCACGACGTGGTCAACCAAGAGCACCACGGTGAACCACTACAGCTGTGGCTGCGACACTCCCTCCTGGACGGTCACGACCGCCGGCTCGACTTCCGCGGTCAGCCGCCACGTCTCGGATCTCACCGGCGGCCTCGCCGTCACCACCGGTTCCACCGGCGATGTGGTCCTCCAACTGGCCAACCTGCACGGCGACATCTCCGTCCGGATGGACGTGGAGACCGCCACCGCCACCGTCCAGCGCTATGACGAGTACGGCAATCCGCTCGATCCCACCGCTGCCGCAGCGAAGTACGGATCCCTGGGCGCCTACCAGCGCGCCACGGACGGCCTCGCCGGTTACACCCTCATGGGTGTCCGAATGTACGATCCCGCCACCGGCCGCTTTCTCCAGACCGATCCGGTGTACGGGGGCAACACCAGCACCTACGTCTACCCCGCCGACCCGATCGGTCAGTCGGACACCAGTGGCGAGCTGAAATACCGCAACCAGACGAAGTCGACAAAGAATTACACCCTCGGAATCAGCCGGAACTGCAACTCATCGAAGTCGAAGTGCAGTCTGTCGTGGTACGTGAAACTGAAGGCGATCTGGAAGAAGCACGGATCGTTGAAGTTCGTGTACAGCATCGTCCTTCCGCTGTACAACGCCGCAAAAAATCAGAGCTACGGCCACCTGGAGTCGGGCACCTACACCTTCCATGGCTCCTGGGGCGTCCCGAACGGGAGAGGCAGACCGGAGTCGGATCGCGGGAAGTACCGGGCCATGGGGATGACCTTCTGGTTCGACTGGACGGACAACGTCGAATTCAGCGGAAAATTCACCGTGCAGAAAGTATGCGTGAAAAACCCGACGCTGAACGTGTACGGTCTTTTCACCTGAGACTTCGCGGAGTGATCCGAGACGTCTCTTGAGCACGCCGCTGGGGGAAGGATGCGAGAATCGCTCCTTCCCCTGGCGGCGCAACATTTTCTGAGACTCGATGCGATCGGGTCACTCCCTTTGAAAGGTGTCGGAGGATGGAAGACTTTGCAGACTGGCGAGACAGGATGCTCCGAGCAGCATGGCGACAGGGAGACGATCTGCCGGAAGAAGTTCTGGAGTGGATGTCCGAGCTGTACGGAGAAGTCGGCGAGATTTCGGAGGAGGCCTTTTGTGAACTGTGGACCTCGCGAACCTTCTCGATGGCCAGGGCGGCTTTCCTAGTCATCGAAAAGTCAGTAGAAGAGGAGACCGGGAAGAAGGCAACGGGGGAGGAATACTGCTACATCGACTATGTGCGCGACCCGGACATCGGGCCGGTCGGCGTCGTCAGGATCAAATCCGCAGAAGTCTCGACGCCAGATTGGGAAGAAATCTTGGGTACCATGGCAGAAGGGGTTCAGGAATTTGTTATGAGTCATTACAGCATCGTCTGGCCTGTTTGCGAAAATCACCGAACAGGTTTGCATGTGGGCTATTTCCGTGGCATTTCTGTCTGGGCCTGCAGGGAAGGGCATACGGGCGGTCACGTGCTGAGAGCGATCGATCCTGCCACCCGGCTCTGAAGTGGCCACCCGGGCCTCCAGCTACCGGACCCGCTCGTCCGGCAGTGGATGGCATCGCCGACCCCCGGGGCTGAGCCGCTGGATCTGCAGCCTTGGCAGTGAGACCACGGCGTTCGTGGCCCCGCAGCACCCAGCTCCGCAGGGCGTTCCTGTTGATGCCCAGGTCAGCGGCAATACTTCTGCAGTCACCCCGGGTGTGGACTCGTGCAGAGCCACGGCATCGGCCTCGAACTCGTCCGAGTAGTCCTTCATCGCCATCGGCGGTCTTCTCACCTCCGCCTGTTCCTCCTGGACGATCTGGCGGGCATCGCCGTGCCCGAAACGCCGACCGCGTCGGGCATCGACCCAGCGACGTGCGTACGCGTCGAACAGGCGGGTCATGTTCTTCAGTCCCCACCATCCGCTCGTCCACCCATGGGTGGACGAGCGGATGGTGGGCCCGGACCGAACGCACCTGCCCCATGCGATGGGTCAGCGCCACCGCCTGGTGTGCGATGGTCGGTTTGATCTGAGGCTCACAAATGATCGTGACGGACGCAGCCTGCACGTTGCGCCCTCCCCCCGCCGCCTCGATCCGCGCCACCAGCACCGCACGACCCGGCACGGCGGCAAACTCGTCCACCAGCCGCTGACGGCGCGGGCGCCACCAGTCGATGTGGACCGCTGACCTTGAGCGCCGACCCGGACCTGCACGGTTGTGTACACATGGCACACTTGGTACCTTTGAAGTATGACTCAGTCGCTACCCATAGAGTCCATCCGCGACGTACGCTCCCACCTGGCAGAAGTCGTCGAGCGGGCCGACCGCGACGACGTGCCCACGGTCATCACCCGTCGTGGCAAGCAGGTCGCCGCAGTGGTCTCGATCGAGGTGCTGCGCAAGTACCAGGAGTGGGAAGAGCGCGAGATCAACCGCATCATCGACGAGCGCATGGCGAGCCCGGCCGCCGGTGTCCCGATCGAGGACGTGATGAGGGAGACGCTGGCCCGCAGTGAGTGACTGTCGCACGGTGTTCCGGCCCGAGGCCCAGGCCGAGCTGCGCAAGATCCCGCGCGACATGGCGCTTCGTATCCTGGCCAAACTGACACAGCTCGAAAGCGACCCCTTCGGCTTCAACACCACCGCCCTCGTATCCCAGCCTGAGCGCCGCCGCCTACGGGTCGGCGACTACCGTGTCGTCTACACGATCGACAACGGGGAGCTGGTGGTGTGGGTCGTACACGTCGGACACCGCTCCACGCTCTACGACACGTAGCTGCTCCCGCTTCTGCGGACTGTTGCGGACAGCAGAAGGGCCTGACCTGCATCCTCGCAGGTCAGGCCCTTCTGAGTGCGCGATCACACGTTGAAGCGGAACTCCACCACGTCGCCGTCCTGCATGACGTAGTCCTTGCCCTCCATGCGCGCCTTGCCCTTGGCGCGGGCTTCGGCGACGGATCCGGTTTCGATCAGGTCCTCGTAGGAGATGATCTCGGCCTTGATGAAGCCCTTCTGGAAGTCGGTGTGGATGACACCGGCCGCCTCGGGTGCCGTGGCGCCCTTCTTGATCGTCCAGGCGCGCGTCTCCTTCGGGCCTGCCGTCAGGTAGGTCTGCAGGCCCAGGGTGTCGAAGCCGACGCGGCCGAGGGTGGCGAGGCCCGGCTCCTCCTGGCCCATCGACTGGAGGAGCTCGAGGGCTTCGTCGTCGTCGAGCTCGATCAGCTCGGACTCGATCTTGGCGTTGAGGAAGATGGCTTCGGCCGGGGCGACCAGCGCGCGCTGCTCGTTCTTGAAGTCCTCGTCGACCAGTTCGTCCTCGTCGACGTTGAACACGTAGAGGAACGGCTTGGTCGTGAGCAGGTGCAGCTCGTGGAGGAGGCGGCCCTTCTCCGTGCCGGCGGTGATCCCCTTGGAGAAGAGGGTGTCGCCCGCCTCGAGGATCTTCTGGGCCTCCTCGACGGCGGCGAGGACCGCGACCTTGTCCTTCTGGAGGCGGGACTCCTTCGTCAGGCGCGGGACGGCCTTCTCGACGGACTGGAGGTCGGCCAGGATCAGCTCGGTGTTGATCGTCTCGATGTCGTCCTTCGGCGAGACCTTGCCGTCGACGTGGACGACGTTCTCGTCCTTGAAGGCGCGGATCACCTGGCAGATGGCGTCCGACTCGCGGATGTTCGCGAGGAACTTGTTGCCCAGGCCCTCACCCTCGCTCGCGCCGCGCACGATGCCCGCGATGTCGACGAAGTCGACGGTGGCGGGAAGCAGCTTCTGGGAGCCGAAGATCTCGGCGAGCTTGTCGAGGCGGGGGTCGGGGACGCCCACGACGCCGACGTTCGGCTCGATGGTGGCGAACGGGTAGTTGGCCGCCAGCACGTCGTTCTTGGTCAGGGCGTTGAACAGGGTCGACTTGCCGACATTCGGCAGGCCGACGATTCCGATCGTGAGCGACACGTTGGCGACTTCCTGAAGTGAGGAGCGGGGCTGTGCGGGCGGGCCGGGAGTGGACCGATTCTCCAGTTTACGGGCGGTGCCGTGCGGCCTGTCACGGGCGGTGAGGCGGGGCCGGTCCGGGGGCGGGTCCCGGAAGGAGGGCCCCTGGCGGGCCCCGCGACCAGCACCCGGGCGGCTCCAGGTGCCGGACCGGGGAGGAACCGCCACTCTCGGCACCGGACCGGGGAGGAACCGCCCGTCCCCGCACCGGGAGGAACCGCCCGTCCCCGCACCGGACCGGGAGGAACACCCCGTCCCGACTCCCGACCGGGAACGGACACCCCGTCCCGGCGCCGGACCGGGGAGGAAACGGACACCCCCTTTCGGCCGTGTGGCATCGAACGCAGGGCCAAGGTCGGCCAAAGCGCGTGTCCAACGCCCGAAAGGGGCCGCTTCGCGACCTAGGTTGTCCAGGTGGAGCAGCACAGGACACGTAGCCCGCAGCGCAGGCAGCCCCCGCAGGCCCCGCTGTCCCCGTCGGGCGGCCCCGGCGAGGCCGAGGCCGGCTTCCCGGCGACGGTGACGGTGGCCCCTGCCGCCTCGGCCACACCGGGGGCGTATCCGGCCTCGGGGCCGGGACGGACGCCGGGCCGGCGGCCCAGAGGCCGCGCGGTCGCGCCTGTGGTGCTCGCTCTGCGCAGATTCCCCAACCCCCGGCTGACCGGTATCGGCGCGGGTCTCTTCGCGGCCGCGACGATGTTCCTGCTGGCCTGCCTGGACCGCCTGCTCCTCGGTGGCTCGGAGTTCGTGTTCGGTCTGCTGTTCCTGCCCGTCAGCGCGTTGACCGCCCTCTGGGTGCGGCCCGCCGACCTGGTGACCGCGCCGATCGGCGTGCCCATCGCCTTCGCCGTCGGGGTGATCCCCGTCGCCGGGGGCACGGGGGGCTTCGGCGGGCAGGCGATGGCGGTCGTCACCGCACTGGCCGTCCACGCCGGCTGGCTCTACGGGGGCACGCTCGTCGCGGGGGTCATCGCCACCGTGCGCAAGATCCGGCAGATGCGGGAGCGGCAGCGGCACCTGGCGCGCACCGCCCAGGGTGCCCGCCGCCCCCGTACCTGAGGTTCTCTACGGCCGGAGGGGACGGGGCGCCGCGGCCATGGCGGCGCCCACGATTCCGGCGTTGTTCTGGAGTTGTGCCGGGACCATCTCGGCCCGCACCTTCTCGATCAGCGGCAGGAACTTGTCCGCCTTGCGGCTCACTCCCCCGCCGATGATGAAGAGCGCGGGCGAGAACAGCATCTCGACGTGCACGAGGTACTTCTGCACCCGGTGGGCCCAGTGCTGCCAGCTCAGGTCCTCGTCCTCCTTGGCCTTTGTGGAGGCCCGCTTCTCCGCGTCGTGCCCGTGCAGCTCCAGGTGGCCCAGCTCCGTGTTGGGGACGAGCTGTCCGTCGGTGAAGACGGCGCTGCCGATTCCCGTGCCGAGGGTCAGCACGATCACGGTGCCCTTGCGGTCCCGGCCCGCGCCGAAGGTCATCTCGGCCACGCCGGCCGCGTCGGCGTCGTTGAGGAGCGTGACGGGCTGCCCGACCCGGTCACTGAGCAGCTTCCGTGCGTCCAGGTCGATCCACGCCTTGTCGACGTTGGCCGCGGTACGCGTGGTGCCGCCGGTGACGACACCGGGGAACGTGATGCCGATGGGGCCCTGCCAGCCGAAATGGCCGACGACCTCCGCGACGCCGTCGGCCACCCCGTCGGGCGTGGCCGGATGAGGCGTCAGTACCTTGTGGCGCTCCTGCGCCAGCTCTCCGCGGGCCAGGTCCACGGGCGCACCCTTGATCCCTGACCCGCCGATGTCCACACCGAAGATCTCCATGGACACCACGGTACGGGGAGGTGTCGCGTGTCACTCCCCGGGGCGTGACACGCGGGCCCGGCGGGGCCCGTTACCGCCAGTCGGGCCCGCGTGTCCCGCCCGGCCCACCCGATCCGCCCGGCCCGTCCGACCGCCGCTCCTACTCGGCCGAGAGCGCGGCCGCCTCGGCCCGCAGGTCCCGGCGGAGCTCCTTGGGCAGCGAGAAGGTGATCGACTCGTCCGCCGTCTTCACCGTCTCCACGTCCCCGTAACCCCGCGCGGCGAGCCACTCCAGGACACCGTCGACCAGGACGTCGGGCACCGAGGCGCCGGAGGTGAGGCCGACCGTGGTGACGCCGTCCAGCCACGCCTCGTCGATCTCGTCGGCGAAGTCCACCAGGTGTGCGGCGGGCGCGCCCGCGTCCAGGGCGACCTCGACCATGCGGATGGAGTTGGAGGAGTTCTTCGAGCCGACGACGATGACCAGCTCGGCGTCCTCCGCGAGCTTCTTCACCGCGATCTGGCGGTTCTGCGTGGCGTAGCAGATGTCGTCGCTCGGAGGGGAGAGCAGCTGCGGGAACTTCTCCTTGAGGGCGTCCACCGTCTCCATCGTCTCGTCGACGGAGAGGGTGGTCTGCGAGAGCCAGACCACCTTGGACTCGTCGCGCACGGAGACGTCGGCGACATCCTCGGGGCCGTCCACCAGCGTGATGTGGTCGGGGGCCTCGCCGCTCGTCCCGATGACCTCCTCGTGGCCCTCGTGGCCGATCAGGAGGATGTCGTAGTCCTCCTTGGCGAAGCGGACGGCTTCCTTGTGGACCTTGGTGACCAGCGGGCAGGTCGCGTCGATCGTGGCCAGCCGGCGCTCGGCGGCCTCGGCGTGGACGCTCGGCGCCACACCGTGCGCGGAGAACATCACGATGGAGCCCTCGGGCACCTCCGCGGTGACGTCGACGAAGACGGCGCCCTTCTTCTCCAGCGTCTGCACGACGTATTTGTTGTGCACGATCTCGTGGCGGACGTAGATCGGGGCCCCGTACTGCTCCAGGGCCTTCTCGACGGCGATCACGGCACGGTCCACGCCGGCGCAGTAGCCACGGGGTGCGGCGAGCAGGACTCGGCGGGCAGGCGAAGCAGTCATGCGTCCCATCGTAAGGCCGTACCGAACAGGCGCCGGATCGGCGGGGTCGGGAGACTGGAGCCCTGTGTGGCGGGGCAGGCGAGCGACGGAGGGTTCATGACCGGCAGCAGCGCGAACCGGGAGAGACTGCGGCGCACGCTCGGTTTCCGGGACCTGGTGGTCTACGGACTGCTGTTCATCGCCCCGATGGCCCCGGTGGGCGTCTTCGGCACCCTGGACGCGAAGTCGGACGGCGCCGTCGCGCTCGTGTACCTGGTGGCGACGGCGGTCATGGCGTTCACCGCTTTCAGTTACGCCCAGATGGTCCACGTCGCCCCGTTGGCCGGCTCGGTCTTCGCCTACGCCCGCAAGGGGCTCGGGGAGGGGCCGGGGTTCGTCGCCGGGTGGATGGCGATGCTCGACTACCTCCTGATCCCCGCCGTCGCCTACCTCTTCTCCGGGATCGCGATGAACGCGCTGGTGCCGGGGGTGTCGCGGTGGGTCTGGACGGCGATCGCCGTGGCCGTGACGACCCTGCTCAACCTGTGGGGCGTCCGGGCGGCGGCCCGGGTGGGTTTCGCGGTGCTCGCCATGGAGATCGCGGTGCTGCTGGTCTTCGTGGTGTCGGCCGTGGTGGTGCTCGTACGGGACGGGGCGCAGCGCGGCTGGCTGACCCCGCTCACCGGTGACTCCGGCTTCTCGATGACGGCGGTCATGGGGGCGGTGTCCGTCGCGGTGCTGTCCTACCTGGGGTTCGACGCGATCGCCTCGTTCGCGGAGGAGGTCACGGGGGGATCGGCGAAGGTGGCGCGCGCGGTGCTGTTCTGCCTGGTGCTGGCCGGCGCGCTGTTCGTCGTCCAGTCGTACCTGGCGGCGCTGCTGGAGCCCGTGTCCTCCGCGGAGCTGGCGGCCGACCCGGTGAAGCAGGGGTCGGCCTTCTACGACGCGGTCGACGCCTCGGTCGGGACCTGGCTGCACGACCTGGTGGCCGTGAGCAAGGCCATCGGCGCCGCGTTCGCCGCGCTGGCCGGACAGGCGGCGGCGGGGCGGCTGGTGTTCGCGATGGCGCGCGAGCGGCGGCTTCCCTCGTTCCTGTCCCGGATCGACGGCGCGTCGGGGGTGCCGCGCGTGGCGATCATGTGCGCGGCGGTCGTGACGCTGGTGGCAGCGGTGTGGGCGGCCCGGCGCGACGACGGGCTCGACCACCTGGTGTCGGTGGTCGACATCGGGGCGCTCACCGCGTTCGTGCTGCTGCACGCCTCGGTGGTGGGGTGGTTCGCCGTACGCCGGATGGAGGGGCCGCCGATCTGGTGGCGGCATGTGCTGATGCCCGTGGTGGGCGCGGTGGTGCTCATCGCGGTGATCTGGGAGGCGACGACGAGCGCCCAGCTGGTGGGCCTGTGCTGGCTGGGTGTCGGGCTGGTGGTGCTGGCCCTCCAGTGGAGGCGGCGGGAGGCCTGAGAGCGGGGCGG
>NZ_JBEXWB010000141.1:0-15176 GCF_040629645.1 Streptomyces sp. NPDC005899
GGGGGGGCGGGGCCGGGCGGGGCCCCCACCCCCCCCCCCCCGCCCGGCGCGTCGCCGCGACCGAGGAGCACGCCGCCCAACTCTGCCCGCCTCGAACGCCGTCAACTCCGCGCAGGCGAAGTCCGCCACCACCATGTCGGTAAGTGATCATTCCCGAGTTCGCGACGATCACGCTCATGGAGCGGCTCGACCGCGAAAACTACGAGGCCACCACACCAACTGAGCCGCCCGACGGGCTCAGCCGCACCCCGATCTCACCGAAGGCTGAACCGCACGGCCGTCCGGAGGCGGATTGCGATCAGCCGCCGGGCATCCTCTCTGTACGTTATCGTGTACGTCATGAAGACGATGAGTGTCACCGAGCTACGCGCGGGCATCGCCGACGCCCTCGACGCGGTGGAGAACGACGCCGAGGAACTGGTCATCACCCGGACTGGCCATGAGCCGATGGTCGTCGTCTCGCTCGCCGAGTACGAGGCACTGAAAGAAACCGATTACCTGCTGCGGTCGCCCGCGATGGCCGAGCGCCTGCGCAGGTCCATCGAGCAGGACCGGGCCGGCCAGGGTGCACTTCGCGAGCTGGTGGATCCCGATGACGAGGGCGGGCGGGGCTCCGCGTGAAGGTGCTGTTCGTCGACGACGGCTGGAACGATTACCTGTGGTGGCAGGGGAACGACCGCAAAATACTGAAGCGCATCAACCAGCTGATCGCCGACATCGACCGGGGCGGCCACGAAGGAATCGGCAAGCCCGAACCGCTGCGGAACGACCTCTCCGGCTACTGGTCGCGGCGCATCAACTCCGAACACCGACTGGTGTACCGCATCGATGAGAACGCCATCGTTCACGTGGTGGCGTGCCGCTTCCATTACGAACGGTGAACCAGGCGCATACCCACGGGCCGCGCCTCGGCTCTTGACAGCACCCGTCAGCCTCCGCAGGACGCAGGTAGGGGCCCACGATCCACGTGACCAGGGCGCGACCGTTCGCTCGGGGCGTATCGGACGCTGAGCATGGTCGTGACCCCCTGCTCCATGATGACCTCGCGGGCATACGCTCCCGAGAGCGAACATCGCCCCTACCCGCCGCGGGAGGTCAGGAATCCAGGCGACGCGCGCTCAGCCAGGCGACCATCCCCGGGTCGCGGTGGTCGAAGAAGAGCTACGTGCCGGCGTCCGGGGTGGCGATGGCGTCCCTCCGGGCCTCGGTGAGCTCAAAGCCGAGGACGTCGATGTTCTCCGGCGCCCAACGAGATCCCCCGTCAGCAGGAGGCGTTCGACAACCTCATGCACCAAAACCCTCACCGGTCACACCGGTGAGGTGCACTCAGTGGCGGTCTCGCCTGACGGAACCCGACTCGCCACTGGCAACATGGACCGGCAGGTGCGGTCGTGGGACCGCCCTTAACGCTCCCACGAACACGAGGGCGACAAAAGACCAGGTCACAGCCGTGCTATACCTGCTTCGACAGACCGAAGCCTCACGTTCGCTGCACCTACGTGCGGTGAACGCTGCACGCGAAACACCCCGGAAAACGCGTCTCCCCAGGTCAGAAACGATTCTGCCTGGGGACGCTCGGTGGGGCGGGTGGGACTCGAACCCACGGCCGACGGATTATGAGTCCGCTGCTCTAACCGGCTGAGCTACCGCCCCGTATCGGCGTGGCGCGTACATGTGTGCGCGCCGTCTGCCGCAGCATAGCCGGTCATACGATCTCCTGCTGCGGGTGGCCGCCTACGCGTGACCATGAAGACCACGCTGCGTGCTGCCCGGTTCCGGACCGGCGCAGACAGTCCCGGAAAGAGTGGCCGGGGCCCTCGGCGGGGGCCGCGCGGGCATACGAAAAAGGACCCCGAAGGGCCCTCTCCCGCATCGCTCCCCCGACTGGACTCGAACCAGTAACCCTCCGGTTAACAGCCGAATGCTCTGCCAATTGAGCTACAGGGGATCGCGCTCCCCCGACTGGACTCGAACCAGTAACCTGCCGGTTAACAGCCGGCTGCTCTGCCAATTGAGCTACAGGGGATTGCTGCGGTGCCTCGAATCGTACCTGCCTGGCGGCTGCCGGGCGGCGCGCGTTCGCTGCGACACATACATTAGCGCAACCAGGGGGGTGCTCCGCCAATCGGTATCCGGCGGGGTGATCTCGGGTGCCTGCGGGTAGGCGGGCAGCACAGTCCCACAGAGCGAAGGAAGGGTGGCAGCCATGCGGTACCGGCTCACGTTCATCGCCGGAGCGGCCCTCGGCTACGTGCTCGGCACACGAGCAGGGCGCGAGCGTTACGAGCAGCTGAGGAAGGCCGTGCAACGGCTCTCCGAGAACCCCGCCGTACGCAACGCGGCGGAGTCCGCAGCGCACGGCGGCCGGGATTTCGCAGGCAAGGCGTACCACTCGGTGAGCGAGAAGGTCGGGGACAAGGTGCCCGTCTCCGTCTCCGACCGGGTGCGCTCGCTGCGTGAGCGCAACGGCCACACCGGCAGTGACGACTGGGGTACGACCAACACGTGACGGCCCTTCCCGTACCGGGCGGCGCCCGGTACGGGAAGGCCCGGCGCCGGAACGGTCCGGCGGTGCGGCAGAATCTTGGGTATGGGCATAGTCGCCGGCTTGGACAGTTCTTCCGCCTACACGCACATCGTCGTCTGCGATACGGACACCGGTGCGGTGCTGCGGCAGGGGTACGCCGCGCACCCCGTCGAGGCCAAGGCCCACGAGGTGGATCCGCAGGCGTGGCTGCTCTCACTCGGTGAGGCGGCCTCCGGCGGACTGCTCGAAGGCGTACAGGCCATCGGGGTGTCCGCGCAGCAGCACGGCCTGGTGCCGCTGGACCACCAGGGCAATCTCGTACGCCCCGCGCTGCTCGGCAACGACCGGCGGGCGCAGGTGGCCGCCGTCGACCTGATCGACGGGCTCGGCGGGCGGCAGGCGTGGGCCGAGGCCGTCGGTGCCGTGCCGCAGGCCGCGCAGCCCGTGGCGAAGCTGCGCTGGCTGGCCCGCAGCGAACCGGAGAACGCGCAGCGCGTCGCCGCCGTCATGCAGCCGCACGACTGGCTGGTGTGGCAGCTCCTCGGCCGGCCCGCCCGCCGGACCACCGACCGCGGTGCCGCTTCCGGGACGGGTTACTGGTCGGCCCGCTCCGGCACCTACCGGCCCGATCTGGTGGAACTCGCGCTCGGCCACCAGGCCGCGCTGCCGGAGGTGCTCGGCCCCGCCGACTCGGCCGGCACGACACCGGAGGGGCTGCTGATCTCCGCCGGGACCGGCGAGACGATGGCCGCGGCCTTCGGGCTGGGGGTGGCCGCCGGGGACGCGGTGGTGTCGCTGGGCGCCTCGGGTTCGGTGATGGCCGTGCACCACGAGGCGCTGGCCGACCCGGCCGGGATGATCACCTCGTTCGCCGACGCGACCGGGATGCACCTGCCGGTGGTCCACACCTCGAACGCCGTGCGCGCGCTGCGCGGCACGGCCGAGATGATGGGCGTGGACGATCTGGAGGAACTGTCCGCGCTGGCCCTGCAGTCGACGCCGGGCTCCTCGGGTCTCGTGCTCCTTCCGTACCTCGAGGGCGAACGCACCCCGCACCTGCCGCACGCGGCGGGGACCCTGACCGGGCTGCGGCGCGAGTCCATGAAGCCCGAGCACCTCGCCCGGGCGGCCTTCGAGGGCATGCTGTGCTCGCTGGCCGACGCGCTGGACGTGCTGCGCGGCCGGGGCGTGGAGGTCCGGCGGGTGTTCCTGCTGGGCGCGGCGGCCGAGCTGCCGGCGGTGCGGGCCCTGGCACCCGCCGTCCTCGGCACCCGGGTCGTCGTACCGCAGCCCGCCCAGTACGCGGCGCAGGGCGCGGCCCGGCAGGCCGCGTGGGCGCTCGGGGTCGCCCAGGGGACGCTCGATCCGCGCACTCCCCCGGCCTGGCAGGGCGCCGCGGCGCAGGTGCTGGAGCCCGGCGAGGAGCTGGCGGTGGGCCAGGCCGTGCGGCAGCAGTACGGGGCCACGCGGGACCAGATCCACCCGGGAGCGTTCGGCACCGGGGCGTCCGGCACGGACTGAGCGGCACGCACGGACTGAGCGGCACGCACGGACTGAGCGGCACGCACGGACTGAGCGGCAGGCACGGACTGGGCGACAGGCAGGGGCCGAGCCCGTCGGCACGGGCCGAGCCACGGACACGGGCGCGGGCCGAGCCACGGGCCCGGGCCTGGCGACCGGCGCGTGCCGTGTTTTGACCCGGGCTTGGTGAAAAGCGTTGGCCGCCGCGGTCCGCGGTACCGCAGGATGGACCGGCCTCTGCCCTACGCCGACTCCGAGAGACACGCGTGCTCATAAAAATCCTGCGGACCTATCTGGGTCCGTACAGAAAACCCATCGTGCTGCTGGTGCTGCTCCAGCTGCTGCAGACCTGCGCCTCCCTCTATCTGCCCAGCCTCAACGCGGACATCATCGACAACGGTGTCGTCACGGGTGACACGGGGTACATCCTGCGGTTCGGCGGCGTGATGATCGCCGTCAGCGTCGCCCAGGTCCTCTGCAACGTCGGCGCGGTCCACTACGGCGCCCGCACCGCCTCGGCGCTGGGGCGTGACGTGCGGGCGTCGGTCTTCGACCGGGTGCAGTCGTTCTCCGCGCGCGAGTTCGGACGGTTCGGGGCCCCCTCGCTCATCACCCGTACGACCAATGACGTCCAGCAGGTCCAGACCCTCGTCCTGATGACGTTCACGCTGATGGTGTCGGCGCCCATCATGTGTGTCGGCGGCGTCGTCATGGCGCTGGGCCAGGACGTCCCGCTGTCGGCCGTGCTGCTGGCCGTGGTACCCGTCCTCGGCATCGCGGTGAGTCTCATCGTGCGCAGGATGCGGCCCCTGTTCCGCACCATGCAGACGCGGCTCGACACGGTGAACCGGGTGCTGCGGGAGCAGATCACCGGGAACCGCGTGATCCGCGCCTTCGTGCGGGACGACTACGAGGAGAAGCGTTTCCGCGGCGCCAACACGGAGCTGACGGACGTCGCCGTGTCGACGGGCCGGCTGATGGCGCTGATGTTCCCGACCGTGATGACGGTGGTCAACCTCTCGTCCATCGCCGTCGTCTGGTTCGGCGCACACCGCATCGACAGCGGCGGCATGCAGATCGGCGCGCTGACCGCGTTCCTCGCGTACCTGATGCAGATCGTCATGGCCGTGATGATGGCCACCTTCATGTTCATGATGGTTCCGCGCGCCGAGGTCTGCGCCGAGCGCATCCAGGAGGTCCTGGAGACCGAGTCGAGCGTGGTGCCCCCGGCCTCTCCCGTCACCGAGCTGCGCAAGCACGGCCATCTGGAGATCCGGGGCGCGGAATTCCGTTACCCGGGCGCCGAGGAGCCCGTGCTGCGGTCCGTCGGCCTCGTGGCCCGGCCCGGGGAGACGACCGCGATCATCGGGTCGACGGGCAGTGGGAAGTCGACGCTGCTCGGGCTCGTGCCCCGGCTGTTCGACGTGACGGACGGCGAGGTGCTGGTCGACGGCACGGACGTGCGGACCCTGGATCCGGTCCTGCTCGCGAAGACCGTGAGCCTCGTCCCGCAGAAGCCGTACCTGTTCTCCGGGACAGTCGCGACCAACCTGCGCTACGGGAATCCGGACGCCACCGACGAGGAGCTCTGGCACGCGCTCGAGGTGGCCCAGGCCAAGGACTTCGTGGAACGGCTGGAGCACGGCCTGAACGCGCCGATCGCCCAGGGCGGGACGAACGTCTCCGGTGGGCAGCGGCAGCGCCTCGCGATCGCGAGGACGCTCGTGCAGCGGCCGGAGATCTACCTCTTCGACGACTCGTTCTCCGCCCTGGACTACGCGACGGACGCCGCACTGCGTGGAGCCCTCGCCCGGGAGACCGCGGGGGCGACCGTCGTGATCGTGGCGCAGCGCGTGTCCACGATTCGTGACGCCGACCGGATCCTGGTCCTGGACGAGGGCCGGGTCGTCGGGGAGGGCAGCCACCGCGAGCTGATGGACGACAACGAAACCTACCGGGAGATCGTGCTCTCCCAGCTGACGGAAGCGGAGGCCGCCTGATGGCAGGACCGGGCGGGCGAATGATGGCCGCAGGACCCGTCGAGCGGTCCGCGGACTTCAAGGGGTCGGGCAAGCGGCTGCTGCGGCGGTTCAGCACGGAGAAGTCCGCGCTGTACCTGATGCTGGGCGCCGGAACGCTGAGCGTGGCGCTCTCGGTGGTCGGGCCGAAGATCCTCGGCAAGGCGACCGACCTGATCTTCGCGGGCGTCGTCGGACGGCGGATGCCGGACGGCACGACGAAGGAGCAGGCCGTGGACGGCCTGCGGAAGCAGGGCGACGGCGGGCTCGCCGACATGCTCTCCGGGGTGGACTTCACCCCCGGCGAGGGCATCGACTTCGGTGCGGTGGGCGACGTCCTGCTGGCGGCGCTGGTGGTGTACGTCGGTGCGGGGCTGCTGATGCTGGTGTCGACCCGGCTGTCGATCCGGGTGATCAACCGGGTGGTGTTCCGGCTGCGTGAGGACCTCCAGACGAAGCTGTCCCGGCTGCCGTTGTCCTACTTCGACCGGCAGAAGCGCGGCGAGGTGCTGAGCCGGGCGACGAACGACATCGACAACATCGCCCAGACGATGCAGCAGACGATGGGCCAGCTCATCAACTCGCTGCTGACCATCGTCGGCGTGCTGATCATGATGTTCTGGATCTCGCCCCTGCTCGCCCTGGTGGCGCTCGTCACGATCCCGCTGTCGGTGTTCGTCGCCGCGCGGGTCGGCAAGCGGTCGCAGCCGCAGTTCGTGGCGCAGTGGAAGGTGACGGGCAGACTCAACGCCCACATCGAGGAGATGTACACCGGCCACGCGCTGGTCAAGGTCTTCGGTCGGCAGGAGGAGTCCGCGAGGGACTTCGCCGAGCAGAACGACGCGCTCTACGAGGCCGGTTTCCGGGCCCAGTTCAACAGCGGGATCATGCAGCCGCTGATGATGTTCGTGTCGAACCTCAACTACGTGCTGGTCGCCGTCGTCGGCGGTCTGCGGGTCGCCTCGGGCGCGCTCTCGATCGGTGACGTGCAGGCGTTCATCCAGTACTCCCGCCAGTTCTCCATGCCGCTGACCCAGGTGGCGTCGATGGCGAACCTGCTGCAGTCGGGCGTCGCGTCGGCCGAGCGGATCTTCGAGCTGCTGGACGCCGAGGAGCAGGCGCCCGACCCCGAGCCCGCCGAGCGGCCGGAGGAACTGCGCGGCAGCGTGTCGCTGGAGCGGGTGTCCTTCCGGTACGACCCGGAGAAGCCGCTCATCGAGGACCTGTCGCTGCGTGTGGAACCCGGTCACACGGTCGCGATCGTCGGCCCGACCGGGGCCGGCAAGACCACCCTGGTCAACCTGCTGATGCGGTTCTACGAGGTGACGGGCGGCCGCATCACGCTGGACGGCGTCGACGTGGCGAGGATGTCACGCGACGAACTGCGGTCGGGCATAGGGATGGTGCTCCAGGACACCTGGCTGTTCGGCGGCACGATAGCGGAGAACATCGCCTACGGGGCCTCCCGCGAGGTCAGCCGGGAGGAGATCGAGGAGGCGGCGCGGGCGGCGCACGCCGACCGCTTCGTCCGTACCCTGCCCGACGGTTACGACACGGTGATCGACGACGAGGGGTCCGGGGTCAGCACCGGCGAGAAGCAGCTGATCACCATCGCGCGGGCGTTCCTGTCCGACCCGGTGATCCTGGTCCTCGACGAGGCCACCAGCTCGGTCGACACCCGGACCGAGGTGCTCATCCAGAAGGCGATGGCCCGCCTGGCCCACGGCCGCACGAGCTTCGTGATCGCGCACCGGCTCTCCACGATCCGGGACGCCGACGTGATCCTGGTGATGGAGGACGGGTCGATCGTCGAGCAGGGCACGCACGACGGGCTGCTGGCGGCGAAGGGGGCCTACGCCCGGCTGTACGCGGCGCAGTTCGCCGAGGCGCTGGCGGAGGTGGACTGACCCGGTGCGGCCGCCGGCCCGGGACCTTCCGTCCCTTGCCGGCGGCCGGATCAGTCGAGGTAGCCGCGGAGCTGGTCGGCGAAGGCGTGGTCCCGTAACTTCCCGAGCGTCTTGGACTCGATCTGGCGGATGCGTTCGCGTGTCACACCGAAGATCCGGCCGATCTCCTCGAGGGTGCGGGGCCGCCCGTCGTCCAGCCCGTAACGCAGCTGGACCACCTTCCTCTCCCTCTCCCCGAGCGTCGAGAGCACCACCTCCAGGTGCTCCCGCAGCAGGAGGAAGGCCGCGGACTCCACGGGTGAGGCGGCGTCGCCGTCCTCGATGAGGTCGCCGAAGGCGACGTCGTCCTCCGCGCCGACGGGGGCGTGCAGGGAGACGGGCTCCTGGGCGAGGCGCAGGATCTCGCCGACGCGTTCGGACGTCAGGCCGAGCTGCGCGGCGACCTCCTCGGCCGTCGGTTCGTAGCCGCGTTCCTGCAGGATGCGGCGCTGGGCGCGGACGACGCGGTTGATCAGCTCGACGACGTGCACCGGCACCCTTATGGTCCGCGCCTGGTCCGCGAGCGCCCGGGACATGGCCTGGCGGATCCACCAGGTCGCGTACGTGGAGAACTTGTAGCCCCGGGCGTAGTCGAACTTCTCGACCGCGCGGATGAGTCCGACGTTGCCCTCCTGGACGAGGTCGAGCATGGTCAGGCCGCGGCCGGCGTAGCGCTTGGCGACGGAGACGACGAGGCGCAGGTTGGCCTCGATGAGACGGCGCTTGGCCACCCGTCCCATCACGACGAGCCGGTCCAGGTCGACCGCCAGCCGGGAGTCCGGATCGGGGGTGCCGGCGAGCCGCTCCTCGGCGAACAGCCCCGCCTCGACGCGCCGGGCGAGCTCCACCTCCTCGGCGGCGCTGAGGAGCGGGATGCGGCCGATCTCCCGCAGGTACTGGCGGAAGAGGTCGGACGACGGGCCGCCGGCCTCCGGGCGGCTCCCCGGCCCGGCGGGATCGGGGGCCTCCACGGGTTCCTCCAGCACCGGGTCGGACGGGCCCGCCGTCTCCGGGTGGCGCGTCACCCGGTCCTGTGCGGGAATCGCCGGGACGTGCTCGGTCGTGGGCGTCACGGTCAGGGTCTGCACGGGGGCGACCTCCAGGTGATCGCTGCCGGATCGCGGGGGTCCGGGGGCCCGGGACGGGCCGGCCGCGCTCCGATGGGTCAGGCACCGGCAACCAGTGTGGGGTACGGCCCGTCGCCGCCACGAGGGGCGTGCGGTGACTTTTTGCGCCCGGCGCGTGACGGTGCGCCGACGCCCCGTGGGGCCGGACCCGGCGCGCCGGAGCGGAGCGCCGCTCAGAGCGCGTCGGCGCCGTGGCTCCGCAGCGACTGCGCGTACTGCTGGAGGACCCACACCTCGTTCTGCGCGGCGGCCAGGTGCTCGGGGGCCACGTTGCTCCCGAGGCGGGCGAGGCTGCCCTGGACGTCGTTGATCCTGCGGTCGACGGCACGGAGGCGGACCTGCACGAGTTGCATGCCCGCGTACGTCTCGTCGATGGACTTGCCGTGGAAGACCTCGACGGCGAGCTCCGTGACGAGGTTGCGCACACTGTCGTGCGGGGCCGCGTCCAGTACGGCCGCCAGGTAGTCGCGGGGCTCCGCCAGCCCCTGCTCGGCGCCGCCCGCGTCCGCGATGCACTGGCGCACCGCCGCGTACGGCGGGGCGGTGAACTCGTCGGCGCCGTACGCGTCGAAGGCCGGGGAGACCAGGGCGGGCTTCTGCAGGGCGAGCTTGAGCAGCTCGCGCTCGGTGCGGTGGGCGGGGCTGCGCAGGTTGAGCGCCGGACCGGACGGGGCCTTGGGGGCCGGGACCTGCTGGGGAGGGCCGCCGCGGGAGGGGCCGCCCGGCGCGGGGCCGCGCTCGCCGCGGTCGCGGGCCCAGCGGGCGAGCTGGCCGACCCGCTTCACGACGAACTGGGTGTCGAGGATGCCGAGCAGACCGGCCAGCTGGACGGCGACCTCGTGCTGCGAGGAGCTGTTCTTGATGCGGGCGACGACGGGCGCCGCCTCGTCGAGTGCGGCGGCCCGGCCGGCCGGGGTCTCCAGGTCGTACCGGCCGACGATCTGGCGGAGCGCGAACTCGAAGAGCGGGGTGCGGGGTTCGACCAGGTCGCGGACGGCGTCGTCGCCCTTGGCGAGGCGCAGGTCGCACGGGTCCATGTTGTCGGGGGCGATCGCGATGTAGGTCTCGGCGGCGAACTTCTGGTCGTCCTCGAAGGCGCGCAGGGCGGCCTTCTGGCCGGCCGCGTCCCCGTCGAAGGTGAAGATGACGCGGGCGCTGCCGTTGTCCATCAGGAGCCGTCGGAGGATCTTGATGTGGTCGTTGCCGAACGCGGTGCCGCAGGTGGCGATGGCCGTGGTGACCCCGGCCAGGTGGCAGGCCATGACGTCGGTGTAACCCTCGACGACGACGGCCCGGCTGGCCTTGGCGATGTCCCTCTTGGCCAGGTCGATGCCGTACAGCACCTGGGACTTCTTGTAGATCGAGGTGTCGGGGGTGTTCAGGTACTTGGGGCCGTTGTCGTCGTCGCGCAGCTTGCGGGCGCCGAAGCCGACGATCTCCCCGGAGGTGTCGCTGATCGGCCACATGAGCCGGCCGCGGAAGCGGTCGATGGGGCCGCGGCGGCCGTCCTGGGAGAGGCCCGAAGCGATGAGCTCCTTGTCGCTGAACCCCTTGCCGCGCAGGAAGCGGGTGAGGTGGTCCCAGCCGGCGGGGCTGTAACCGACGCCGAAGTGCGCCGCCGCGTCCTGGTCGAAGCCGCGCTCGGCGAGGAACCTGCGGGCGATCTCGGCTTCGGGGCCGTCCAGCTGCTCACGGTAGAAGTCGGCGGCGGCCTTGTGCGCCTCGATCAGGCGGATCCGCTCGCCACGCTGGTGGGAGGGGTTGTAGCCGCCCTCCTCGTAGCGCAGGGTGATGCCCGCCTTCGCGGCGAGGCGCTCGACCGTCTCGGAGAAGGTGAGGTGGTCGATCTTCATCACGAAGGCGATCGTGTCACCGCCCTCCTGGCAGCCGAAGCAGTGGAAGAGGCCCTTGCCCGGGCTCACCTGGAAGGAGGGGGACTTCTCGTCGTGGAAGGGGCACAGGCCCTTGAGGTTTCCGCCGCCGGCGTTGCGCAGCTGGAGGTACTCGGACACGACGGCGTCGATCGGGACCGCGTCCCGGACCGCCTTCACGTCGTCGTCGTTGATCCTGCCTGCCACGGGTGAAGTCTACGGGTGGGGCCGGCCCCCCGGGACCGGCCGGCCGCCGCGGCACCGGCCGGCCCGGGGCGCGGCCATCGGGTCCGAGGAGGGTGCCGGGAGGCCGCGCGGTCCCGTCAGAGCAGGGAATCCAGCGGCACCGACGGGTCCCCCAGCAGGTCCGGGTCGACCGGCCGGCCCGCCCGGACGAGTTGCTGGACGGTGTCGGTGACGTCCCACACATTGACGTTCATCCCGGCGAGCACCCTGCGGTCCTTCAGCCAGAACGCGATGAACTCCCGCTTGCCGGCGTCGCCGCGGATGACGACCTGGTCGTACGAGCCGGGCGGCGCCCAGCCCGAGTACTCCAGCCCGAGGTCGTACTGGTCGGAGAAGAAGTACGGCACCCGGTCGTACGACACCTCGAGGCCGAGCATGGCCCGCGCGGCCGCCGGGCCGCTGTTCAGGGCGTTCGCCCAGTGCTCCACCCGCAGCCGGGCGCCGAACAGCGGATGGTCGACGGCGGCGATGTCCCCGGCGGCGAAGATGTGCGGGTCGGAGGTGCGCAGGGAGGCGTCGACGGCGACGCCGCCGCCGTGCGCGGGGTCGGCCATCTCCAGCCCGGCGGCCTCGGCGAGAGCGGTGCGCGGGGCCGCGCCGATCGCGGCGAGGACGTCGTGGGCGGGGTGCTCCTCGCCGTCGTCGGTACGGGCGGCGAGGACCAGGCCGTCCTCTCCGGTGATCTCGGTGAGGCGGGCGCCGAAGTGGAAGCGGACGCCGTGCTCGGTGTGCAGGTCGGTGAAGATCTGGCCGAGCTCGGGGCCGATGACGTGGTACAGCGGGGTGGTGGAGGGCTCGACGACCGTCACCTCCGCACCGTAGCCGCGGGCCGCTGCGGCGACCTCCAGGCCGATCCAGCCGCCTCCGGCGATCACCAGGTGGCCGTTGTCGCGTCCGAGGGAGGCCAGCACGTTGCGCAGCCGGTCGGCGTGGGCGAGGCGGCGCAGGTGGTGGACGCCGACGAGGTCGGTGCCGGGGATGTCGAGGCGGCGCGGTTCGGCGCCGGTGGCGAGCAGCAGCTTGTCGTAGTGGACAACGGTGTTGTCACCGAGCTGCACTGACCGGCCGGCGCGGTCGACGGACGTGACGACCTGCCCGAGGTGCAGCTCGACGTCGGCCCCGGCGTACCAGGCCGTCTTCTGCACGAGGACGCTGTCGCGCTCCTCCTTGCCCGCCAGGTACCCCTTGGACAGGGGAGGCCGTTCGTACGGATGGTCGCGCTCGTCGCCGATCAGGATCACCCGGCCGCTGAACCCCTCGGCCCGGAGTGTCTCGGCCGCCTTCGCTCCGGCCAGTCCCCCGCCGACGATGACGAACGTGCGATGTGCGTCGACCACTTGTGCCTCCTCGGTGCTGTGCTGTGCGGCGCCGCCACCTGCGAGCGTCCCGCACGCAGCGTGATGGCGAAAGAGGGTGTGTCCCGGCCGGGTCACGCCCGGTGGCCGTGCGGCCCGGTCAGGGCCCAGTCTGCCGAACCCCGGTGAGCGTTCGGTGCAGGGAACGTGCTGATGCGTCGGTGAGCGCGGCGATCTGGTCGACGAGGACCCTCTTGCGGGCCCGGTCGTCGGGGGCCGCCTCGTACAGGGCGCGGAACTGGGGCTCCAGGCTCCCGGGCGCGCGGGCGGTGAGCGCGGCGGCGAGTTCGGCGATGACGATCCGCTGGTCGGCGCGGATGGCCTCCTGCTCCGCGCGCTGCATGACGTAGCGGTCGGCGACGGCCTTGAGCACGGCGCACTCGTTGCGGACGCCGGCCGGGACGACGAGCTCGGCCCCGTACCGGGTGAGCGGCCCGGGGCCGTACCTCGCGTGGGTGGCGGTCTCGGCGGCGAGGCAGAAGCGCCCGATCAGCTGGCTCGTCGCGTCCTTGAGCCTGGCCTGGGCGACCGCGGAACCGTCGTAGCCGTGCGGCCACCACTCCTGGCCGACGAGCCGGTCGAGGGCGTCGGCGAGCTCCTGCGGATCGGTGTCCACCGGCACGTAGCGCCCGACGGCCACGTCCCAGATCTCCGCGCGCTCGGCTGCCGAGAAGAGGCAGCCGGGGTCGATGTGCCCGGCGTGCAGTCCGTCCTCGAAGTCGTGGACGGAGTAGGCGACGTCGTCGGACCAGTCCATGACCTGGGCCTCGAAGCACGTGCGGTCGCCCGGGGTCCCGGCGCGGACCCACTCGAAGACCGGGAGGTCGTCCTCGTACACGCCGAACTTCGGGGACTCCGGGTCGGCGGGGTGGGCACCGCGGGGCCAGGGGTACTTGGTGGCGGCGTCCAGCGCGGCGCGGGTGAGGTTGAGCCCCACGCTGACGAGCTCGCCGCTGCGCGGGTCGCGGACGAACCGCTTGGGTTCCAGGCGGGTCAGCAGCCGGAGCGACTGGGCGTTGCCCTCGAAGCCGCCGCAGTCCGAGGCGAAGTCGTTGAGCGCCTGTTCGCCGTTGTGCCCGAAGGGCGGGTGGCCCATGTCGTGGGCGAGGCAGGCGGTCTCGACGAGGTCGGGGTCGCAGCCGAGCGCGGCACCGAGCTCCCGGCCGACCTGGGCGCACTCCAGGGAGTGCGTGAGCCGGGTCCTGGGGCTGGCGTCCCAGGCGGGGCTGCGGGTGCCGGGCGTGACCACCTGGGTCTTCCCGGCGAGCCTGCGCAGGGCGGCGGAGTGCAGCACGCGCGCCCGGTCGCGCTGGAAGGCGGTGCGCCCCGGACGCTTGTCGGGCTCGGTGTCCCAGCGCTCGGTGTCACCCGTGCCGTAGGGCGTGGTGCCGTACTCCTGCGTGTCCCGGGGGGCGTGCGTACCGTCCATGGCCCCGACAGTAATCGGCCGGGCCGACAGGACGGGTCAGGCGGTGGCCAGGAGGAGGGGGCGGGCGAGGTCGCCGCGTGAGGGGGCGGCGTCCGCCAGTGCCTGGTCGTAGCGGTGCAGCACGAGCCGCGCCATGGCCGGGTGCGCGCCGAGCGGCGCGGCGGCGATCTGCGGGGCGGCGGCGGCCGCGGTCGTGGCGAAGCGGCCGGGGGCGGTGAAGTACGAGGCGACGGCGACCCGGTGGCGTCCGCGGGCCGCGAGGGCGCGCAGGGCGGCGGGCACGGTGGGCGTGGCGGCCGAGGTGTAGGCGGGCAGGACGGGCACGCCGCCGAGCCGGTCGCCGAGCATGCGGGCGGTGCGCCGGGCGTCGGCGGCCGAGTCGGGGTCGCGGGACCCCGCGGCGGCGAGTACGACGGCGGAGCCGCGGCTCGCACCGTCCTCGTCGCGCCAGCCGGCCTCGACGAGGCGCGCGTACAGGGCTTCGACGAGCAGCGGGTGCGGGCCCAGGGGCGCGGCGACGCGGGTCCGCAGGGCGCCCGCCTCGGCGGCCGCGCGGGGCAGGTCGTGCCGGACGTGGTGACCGCGGCCGAGCAGCAGCGGTACGAGGACGGCGTCGCCGGCGCCGATCCCGGCCAGGGTCGCGGGCAGCAGGGGCTCGTTCAGTTCGATGTGGCCGAGCCGGACGTCGAGACCCGGGCGCAGCTCCCGCACGAGCTCCAGGAGCTCCAGGACGGTACCCAGCGCCCGCGGGTCCCGGCTGCCGTGTGCGACGGCGACCAGGGTGGGGGCGGGCGGCCGGGTGGTGTTCCGGGTGCGGTCGGTGGTCCTGCGGGTTCCGGTCATGCGGTGATGGTGCCGGGCGTACGTTGCCGGGCCGTTTCGCACCGGTCACGGGTGTTTTCCGCTGCCTCACGGGGTGCCGCGGGGCGGTGTCAGGAGGCGGGAGGCGGTCGTGGGCGAACCTTTTCGCCCCGGCAGCCGTCCTGTTCGGTGGGACGGACCGGTACGAAGGGGGAGCCGCATGAGGCTGCAGGCGCTGAAGTGGCCGACGTGGCCGAACCGGGCGCGGCCGCCCCGGCCGAGGCTGCCGCGCACCCGGCGCGGGCGGCGGAGGCTGGTGCAGGGGCTCATGGCGG